>JAPYWJ010000045.1 GCA_028276405.1 Hydrogenobacter sp. | reverse complement strand
CCTTCCGCGAGTGTGTATCCTTCCTTTTTGAGCCTATTTAACCTTTCTTCTAAGATTAAGCTTATCTTGTCTTCGTCGTAGGGAAATTCTGTATTTTCTAAAAGAGCTGTGTATCTTTGACCTTCTTTGATATAAAAAACCACATTACTTCCTTTAGCCTTATAAGACACGCTAATGTCAAAAAAACCCTTCTTTCTGTATGCAGATTCTATATTTTCCTTTGCTTCCTCAAGGGAAAAAATATCCACACCTTTTTCTTTCAGCTCAGAAATGTTAAGGAGCTCTTCAGGTTTAAAAAAAACTGCTCCTTCAAAGGTTATGCTGTACTTATTTCCTTCAATGATATTAAAGATGGGATATGCTATGTGCCCCCTGCCGGAAATAGCTTTAAGCGTCCCCACAGGATGTCTAAAAAGGTTAGAAAGACCCTCTAAAAGATATCCCACCATCCTAATAGGCTTTTTCTCTATCTTATCATCTACAGGAAAGAGCACTCTAAGAAAAGGCTCCTTCGTTTCTTCTTTCCTTATGCCTTTAAAGTACACAAAGCTGTCCAAGTATCCCTCATCTATGTAAAAGTCTTGCAGAGCAAATACTTTTTCCTCAAACTGGCTCTCGTTAGCTACACGCCCTTTGACTATTTGAATAGCCCTGCTTAGCTTATTACTTTTAAAGGTTGCACCTTCGTAGATCCCGCCTCCGGTAAAGTAAATGTCCCCTTCTTGTATACCTATGTAAAGGTAAATGTATCCGTCCTGGGTAATGTCAAGAGTTACACCCACTTTTGCATCAAGAAAGCCCTCATCTCTGTAAAGCCTCTCAAGTCTTTCCTGTATGTTCTCCCTGCTTATCTCTTTAATAGGCATACCTTCATAAAGCCCTAACCTGCTCATTATGGTATCCTTCCAGAGGAATAAGTTACCTTTTATGATTACTTTTTTGAGGATAGGGTATCTTTCTATGTATATGTATATGTCCTCTCCTTCTTTCTTAATGGAAACATCCTTTATACCTTCTATATGTTTGATCACTTCTACTATGTCCAAGTAGTTATCCTCATTTACTACTTTTTCTATGTTGTTTTTGGGAAGGGGATAGTTGGAAATAACAAAGACTTTTGATAGAGCCATAATTGGGAATAAAACTATAAGGAAGAAAAGCATAGTATAATTTTATCTTCCAAGCATGCAAAGAGCGGATAAGATAAGCCCCTTTGTGGTAATGGACATATTCAAAGAAGCCATAAATATGGATGATGTGGTGCATATGGAGATAGGAGAACCAGACCTTGATCCACCGCCGGCAGTTTTTGACCATCTTAAAAGAGCCATCAGGGAAAGAAAGTATTTCTATACACCTAGTTTGGGTATATGGGAGTTAAGAGAAAAAATAGCAGAGCATTACTACACAAAGTATAAGATAGAGGTATCCCCTAACCGCGTGGTGATAACCACTGGAAGTTCTGGCGCTTTCTTGATTGCTTATGCCATTATCACTAGCGCAGGAGACAGGATCATCCTACCAGACCCATCCTATCCATGCTACAAGAACTTTGCTCATCTTCTTGATATAACACCCGTTTTTGTACCCGTTGACGAAAAGAGCAGGTATACGCTAAGTGTGGATATGCTTAAAGGTTATGAAGACATAAAAGCTGTTCACATATCATCACCTAATAACCCTACGGGAACCTCATACACTAAAGAAGAACTCTCTGAGCTTATACAGTACTGCCAAGAAAAAGGTATCTACTTTATATCAGACGAGGTTTACCACGGACTTACTTACGAACAGGAGGATCATACCGCTCTTGAATTTTGGGATAGAGCTATAGTTATAAATGGTTTTTCCAAATGGTTTTGTATGCCCGGTTTTAGACTGGGTTGGATGATCATACCGGAAGACTTACTGCAAAAGGCAGAGAGAATTATCCAAAATGTGTTTATATCCGCACCCGCATTAAGCCAGTATTCCGCTCTTGGAGCCTTTGACTACACTTATTTAAAGAATGTAAGAGAAACCTTCAGAAAAAGAAGGGACATCCTTTACGAAGGACTAAAAGATATCTTCCAAATACCGGTAAAACCTCAAGGAGCTTTTTATATATGGGCAGACGTGAGTAAATACACTGAAAACTCATTTATTTTCTGTAAAGAGCTTCTAGAGGAGGCTAAAGTGGCTCTTACTCCCGGCATTGATTTCGGTGAGAATAACACAGCAAAATTTGTAAGAATAGCTTATACAAGGGAAGAAGATGCCCTCAGGGAGGGCATAAGGAGGATAAAAGATCACTTAATGAAGTAGATTCTAACTACTCTTTGCTCTGCATACTTGGGGCTTATCATCTTGGCTACTTCCTTACCGTAAGAGGCGATTCTTATCCTTCCTATGTCAACACCCTTCTTTGCAAGATAAGATGCTACCATCTGTGCCCTGTGTGTGGAAAGATCAAAGTTGTACTTGCTTGTGCCTCTTGTATCTGCAAAACCCACTACGAGTACTTCTCTGGCATCAGACTTTATTTTGTCCGCTATTTCATCAAGTTTTTTCTCCTGGGACTTTTTTATGTTGAACTTATCAAAATCAAAGTAGACCGCTCCTATCTCCTCGAGTTGCCATCCTCCTGCTGGTGCTTCTATTTTTCTGCTTTCCAACGCCTTTATTCTCTTCTCGTGATCATCCACTATACCTTCAAGCTTGTTAACCCTTCCCTCAAGGTCGTTTGCCTTGTTTAGAGCTTCGTTAGCTTTGTTTAAAGCTTCCTCTGACTTCTTTTTTGCTTCCATTATGGCATCAAAGTACCCCTTATAACACTTGTCCAAAAGGTATTTACTGTAAACTTCCTTGGGACTACCGCATGGGTCAAGGCTCTGCTCCGCAAAGGCTACACTACCTAAGAGTGCTAAGGAAAGGAGTATAGACTTTTTCATTTCACTACCTCCTAATTATTGTTGAGAATTATTATATACCCAAAGCATGAATTTTTCATGAAAATTAAGAGAACCAAAGCATGCAGGATTTTTTAAAAGTGGTATAATAACATAAATGCCCGAAGTTTCGAAGATGAAGTCTCTGGGGGTAAAGCCATGCTACAGGAGATAGAAGAAATACTCAAGCAGATGGAAAAAGACATGAAAAAGAGCGTAGAACACTTCAAAAACGAGATAGCAGGACTAAGAACAGGAAGGGCAAGCACATCCCTTGTAGAAGAGCTAAAAGTGGAGTATTACGGTTCCAAAGTTCCTCTCAAACAGTTAGGTAATATATCTGTGCCAGAAGCTAATCAAATAGTGGTGCAGGTCTGGGATGCCAACGCGGTATCCAGTATAGAAAAAGCTATAATGGAAGAACTCAACTTAAACCCACAGAGGCAGGGAAATACGCTGAGGATAAACCTACCACCTCTTACTCAGGAAAGGAGAAAAGAATTGGTAAGACTTCTGCACAAGATGGCTGAAGAGGCAAGGGTAGCGGTAAGGAATATTAGAAAAGATGCGAAAGAGACTATAGAAGAACTTGAGGGTATATCCGAGGACGAAGTAAAGAGAGGTTTAGAAAAGCTTCAAAAACTCACTGATAAGTACATAGAACAGATAAATCAATTAGCAGAAGCCAAAGAAAAGGAGATCATGGGAGTTTAGACTGCCTATAAGCCCAGAAAAAGCATGCAAAGAGTAAAAGGGATATCACACAAACATAAACACCTATCCACTTCTTCTCAATGATACATACCAAGAATTCAACAAGTGTTAAGAAAATTAAGGAAATTTCACCAATATAAAATGCTTTTTCTTTTTCTCTGGCTTTGGGAGTTCTATAAAAGGAAGTGGTCATTGGTATTAAAACGCGTATTGGTGCATAACTCATAAGCCCACCTGAATCTTTGTTTCCTACAAGAAAACCATGTAAGAGGAGGACATATGGGTACAACTTGAGCCTCTACTTTTGAACCTTCCGAGGCAAAAAGTGTACAGTCTACACCCTCTTCTTTGAGACCTTTTATAATGTTGTAAACTACAAGTTCAGTCCCACCGTATTTTTTCTGGAGGTATTTGGTAAATTAGCGGACCTACCTGTGCTACCCTCATGGTCGCAAGAAAGACCCGCAGGTAGCTTGTAAATAATTATAACATTTTTCTTTACGAAATTCAAGGCTTAAAATTAAAGCATTATGAAGCTTTTATTAGTGGAAGATGACAAAGCCTTAGGGAGACTTCTCAAAAAAGGATTAGAAGAGGAAGGCTTCTTTGTTGATTGGGTTTCTAACGGGCTTACGGCTCAACAGTACCTAGAAGAAAATTCTTACGAAGTAATCATCCTTGACTTAATGCTACCTAAACAAGATGGTCTGAGCCTTCTTGAGAGTATAAGAAAGCAAGGTATAAATACCCCTGTCCTAATACTTACTGCAAAGGGTTCTGTGGAAGATAAAGTAAAAGGGCTAAACGCTGGAGCCGATGATTATCTTGCTAAGCCCTTTGCTTTTGAAGAACTCGTGGCAAGAATAAAGGCTTTAATAAGGCGTCAGCATGGCATAGCGCAGGGTATCATATCTTTTGGAGATGTGAGTGTAGACATAGTGAGACAAAGGGTAGAGTTCAAAGGTCAAGAGTTAGAGCTTACAGGTATGGAGCTGAAACTACTCATGCTTCTTGCTTTAAACTCTAACAAAGTCTTGTCTAAAACTTACATAGCCCAGAAGTTATATGGATGGGAATACGCACCAGATAGCAATGTTATAGAAGTGCTGATAAGTAGACTCAGAAAAAAGATAGACCCTCAAGGTAGATACATAAAAACGGTAAAGGGATTGGGATACATACTTAAGATATGAAAAGTCTATTTTTGCAAGTTTATTTGGTTTTTCTTGTACTTTTTTTCAGCGCCTTTTTTCTTGTTTATCTCTTTACGCAGTTGACACTAAGAAGCGTAATAACACAAGAAATAAACTCCTCTCTGTCTGTTATGTGGCAGTCTGTAGCATCTTTGGTACAGGAAGAAGATTTTCAGTACGATGAAGAGATCATGGTAAACTTCCGTAGGGGTACGGGTAGTTTTCTTAAGGTCTTAAAAGACGGAAAACCTATAGAACTTCAACCAGACAAAAGCGTGCTTAATTTTCCATCAAAGTATGGACTTTTCCTTTTTGAAATTAACGGTAGACAGTTTGCTGGCTACGGCAATAACTACGGTAATTACTATATAGTAGTTTACAAAGACATAACCGATAAAAAAGCCCTTTCGGAGGAGTTTTCTAAAAAGTTCGTTATTGGTTGGCTTACTCTCTTGTTTTTATACACTTTAATAGCCTATCCTCTGTGGCGTTTTTCTTTCAGAGTAGTAAGAAAGCTAGCTCAGAGGATAAAGGAAAGTAATCCTGCAAAGCTTGAAGGTTTAGACGAGCGTGTACCTTCCGAACTAAAGCCTATAGTAGAATCTTATAATCGCTTAGTAGAACGGCTAAGTACGTATCTTAACACTCAAAAGTTCTTTTTCTACCATCTTTCTCATGAGCTTAAAACTCCTTTATCTATAATAAGAACATCAGCAGATTTAGCCTTATCAAGGCAAAGAAGACCACTTGAGATGCGAGAGCTTTTGCTTAGCATAAGGGATGCCGTAGATAGAGCTACTCAAACTATCGAAAAGCTTCTACTTCTTTACAGATTAGAAGCGCAGAATGTAATACCAAAGAAGGAAAAACTTGAACTGAGAGCTTTGGTTATGGATGTGCTGAAAGAGTTCAAACAATTGATAGAAAGCAAGAATTTAAATGTGGAGGTTTTTCAGGACAGCTTTGAAGTAGAAGGTGATTATGAGCTTGTGCATTCTCTCCTTAGCAACCTGATAGAAAACGCTATAAAGTATAGTTTCCCTAATGGGACTATACGCGTACACAAGCGTGATACATGTCTTGTTATAGAGGATGAAGGCGTTGGAATACCTGAGGAGGATCTTAAGAAAGTTTTTGAACCTTTTTTTAGGTCTGAGCAAGCAAAGCAAGAGGAGGGTCTAGGACTTGGACTGAGTATAAGCAGAGCTATTGTAAATATAATGGGTTGGCACATACACATACATAGTAGTCCCAACAAAGGAACTTCTGTGAAAGTTTGTGTAAAGAACTTTTAAGCTTACGTTCAGATATCTTTAAGTCAAGGTTAATGTTGGGTCTTTATCATAATCACAAAACCTTTAAGGAGGTGCAGCCATGAAGAAACTGCTCCTAGCAGGAGCCACAACACTAGCAGTTCTTTCTTTTGCCCTTGCAAGGGAGGACAACGCCCCTAATCCTGCGGATGCACGCATTAGTCCGCAGGAAGCCATCAACATCGCCAAGTCTAACATCCAAGGTAATGTGCTTGGCTACGAGTTGGAGGATGAG
>JAPYWJ010000033.1 GCA_028276405.1 Hydrogenobacter sp. | reverse complement strand
CATCCATTGCCTGTGCTATTCTTTGGAACTTCTGGGTGCTTGCGACTTACTTATTTTTGTTATTTCTGTCTGGTATCTTGCACTATAGCTACGCTTAATGGCTATGGTAGATTTTTAGAACAGCCTCTCGAAGATGGTTTGACATTTAGCAATACTATGTGCTAAACTTGATAAGATGAAGCTCATCTCTGCTAACTGGAAGATGAACATGATACCTACACAGACAAAAGATTACATTGCTAAATTTTTACCGTTGGTCAGAGATGTAAAGGATAGGGAGATACTCCTCTGTGTGCCTTACACCTCCCTGTGTGTTGCTTCTGAACTATTGAAAGGTACTCATATAAAGTTAGGTGCTCAAAATGTTTATTATGAGCCAAAGGGAGCCTTCACAGGTGAGATATCAGTAGACATGCTCAAAGATCTGGGTGTGTCTTATGTGATAATCGGGCATTCAGAAAGGCGCTGGATTTTTGGTGAAAATGACGAGATGATAAACAAGAAACTATTGGCATGCCTTGATGGAGGTATAAGACCTATACTTTGCGTAGGTGAAAGATGGGAAGAGAGAGAGGCAGGGCTTACCTTTAAGGTGGTTGAAACACAGATTAGGCTTGCACTATCCTCTTTAGAAGATTATACAGACATGATAGACATAGCTTACGAACCTGTTTGGGCCATAGGAAGCGGAAACCCAGCCACACCCAAAGACGCACAAACAGTCCATAAGTTTATAAAGGATATCCTTAGAAGCATTAACAAAAACTATCAAGGCAAAACTCGCGTTCTTTATGGAGGAAGCGTAAATCTTAACAACGCACGAGAGTTTATAAATACGCAAGATGTCGATGGTCTTTTAGTTGGTGGTGCCAGTTTAGACCCTGAATCCTTTGCTCAAATAGTAAATACTTCTTAAAGAGAGTGCAATAAGAACTGCAAAAGGGAAGAGCCCGTAAAAGGGGCTTAATGTTGTGCTTTCTGGTAGTTTTCTCACAAGAATGAAACTTATCCAGTATAGAGAAAATACAGGTAAGAAGCTCAAAAAACCTGCAAAAATATTCCTACGCTTGATTGTATAAGATAAGACGGTAATGATTATGGGAATAGAAGATAGTGATGAGATAAACCTCCTTATAACTTCTGACGTGTAAAGGTTATAGTTTAAACCTACGCTTTTACCTATAGAGTACAGCATTAAAAGTTGATGCAAAGACAAATGCTCCACCTTCTCACCTATGGGCTTAGCATTCTTTATGTCAAAGAGCTTTATGCTGAACTGTTGAACAGCTTTACTCTCATCTCTGAAGTTCCACAGGTTTGCTAAGGGTAAAAATACAGTATCACCTATCCAAACACCCTTCTCTCCTCGCAGTACTTGTACTATTTTGTTATTTTCCATTTCTACATAAAAAATTCCCGCAACGCTACCGTCTTTTATGCTCACAAACTTAAAATTTATGTAAATTCTTTTATTGTTATCTTCTTTAAAAAACCACGCATCTCTTAAGATAAGATCTTCTATCTCTTGCCTCTTTTTAAACTCTTTTTCTATTTTATAAAGGTTTTTATTCTTTTCCGCGTACACATGAAAGCTCATAAATAAGTTTAGAAAGCTTATAAAGATCACAAAAAGTATAACACTTAAAAGAAACTTTAAAGGTGATATACCGAAACCTTGGACTATTAAGTCTATCTTTTTGGAAAATACATAGTTAAGAAGTATCATTAGGGCGATCACACAACTAAGAGGAGAAAGATAAAAGAAAGCTATAGGAAGTAGGTTCATAAGGTAAGACCAGGCTATGCTGCTACCTTTTTCTTTAAACATAAAGAGCAATTCCATAAGTCCATAGGAGGAAACTATACCTAACAACACTCCATTCACAATAAGAAGGAGTTTTACATAAAGAGAAAGTACATATTTGCTAAGCATGAGAAAACATTTTACGATGTTTATAAAAAAACTTCCTATTTAAAGAGCCTAGAGAGAGTTCCAATCACTGCTCCTTTTCTAACTTCTTATTCCTCTTTTATGCTAAGATATAATCCTTAACATGGTTGAGAAAAAACCTATAGTTGAGTTCCAAGCATCCATCATGGAGATCATCACGGAAACGCCAAGCACCAAAACACTGGTATTTGACATAAGGGGTAAAAACTTTGATTTCTATCCAGGGCAGTATGTGATGTTAGAAGTTCCTTATCCGCCTACGGGGGAACTGCTAAAAAGGGCATACTCCATAGCTAATTCTCCTTTGCAAAAGGATCGCATTGAACTAACGGTAAAGAAAACTCCTAACGGTAAGGCATCGGTTATACTGACAGAGTATGTCAAGGTTGGTGATACCTTTAAGATAAAGGGTCCTTACGGAAAGTTTGTATGGCTCCCTGATATGTCCGACAGAATAGCCCTCATATCTGCAGGAAGTGGCATAGTTCCTCTTATTTGCATACTCAGGTATATAGTTTCCGCGAAACTTTATCATGTAAAAGCCACTTTGCTTTACTCCAATACATCTTATGAGGAGATCATCTACAGAAAAGAGTTAGAGAGTATGAAGAATTATCCTAACATAAAGGTAGTACATACTCTCACACGCTCTGTACCAGAAGGTTGGAAGGGCTATACTGGAAGGATAAATCCTGATATGATCCTCAAGGAAATTCAGGACATACCTTTAAACCTCTATTACTTGTGTGGTCCTCCTAAGTTTGTTGATGATATAACTGCTATGCTTTTAGATTTGGGTGTTGATAAAGAGAGGATAAAAAAGGAAAAGTACGACTGATCACAGTATGAGCATACCATCACCATAACTGTAAAATCTGTACCTTTCTTTTACTGCTAACTTATAGGCTTCAAGCACAAACTCCCTGCCTGCGAAGGCAGAAACCAGCAAGAGCAAAGAAGACTTTGGCAGATGAAAGTTAGTTATCAGGGCAGACACTACCTTAAACTCGTATCCAGGGTATATGTAAAGGTCTGTTCTTCCACGAAAGGCACGGAAGGGCTTGGTCTCTAGAGCTCTTACCACCGTTGTACCTACCGCAACTACCCTTTTACCTTCTTCCTTCACCTGTTTTATGAGCTCTACGGTTTCTTGTGGCACCTCCGCATACTCTGCATCTACCTTGTGTTCTTTTATATCACCTACCTTAATGGGTTTGAAAGTACCATAAGATACATGCAGAGTTATAAAGGCTTTTCTTATGCCAAACTCCTCAAGCCTATCAAGAAGCTCTTGGGAAAAGTGAAGGGATGCGGTAGGTGCTGCAACAGAACCTTCTCTTTGGGCAAACACTGTCTGATAATACACCTTGTCTACTTCTTCCTCATCCCTTCCCAAGTAAGGTGGTATGGGTATGTGTCCATGCTTGTAAAGTGCCTGCACTGGATCATGCGCGCAAAGCTCCACAAGAAACTTCCCTTCGCTTATGTGCTTGAGGATCTTTACCTCAAAGTCATCAGCTATACGGATAGAAAGTCCTTCTTTTATGTTTTTTCCACCTACAAGGGCTTCCCAAAGGTTATTTTCCACAAAGTCTGTAAGAAGCACCTCTACCTTACCACCAGTTGGTTTTTCTCCGTAGAGTCTTGCAGGTAATACTTTAGTGTTGTTAAACACAAGAAGGTCCCCTTCTTCTAAGTAAGTGGGTAGGTTCCAAAATATGTCATGTTTTATGATTTTGCCTTTTCTGTCCAATACCATAAGCCTTGCCTTGTGCCTTTCTGTAAGGGGATACTTAGCTATGAGTTCAGGTGGTAGCTCATAATCAAAATCTTCTAACCTCATGTCAAGAATTGTATATTTTATATCTCATGCAGGAAGTGATATTTGAAAAAGGTATAAAGCACACTGCCCATGGGCTCAATTTCTACTTGTCTTACTTTGACGATATAGCTAAAGTCCTTCCAAGAGAAGATCTTTGCTTTGTAGTGGGTGGATGGGTAAGAGACAGAATCTTAGGTGAGCCAGTAGGTTATAACATTGATGTGGACCTGCTTGTGACATGCGATCCTACAAAAGTAGCAAAGGAGTTCGCTCGTCTTGTAGGCGGTGAATACTTTGAGTTTGAAAAGAAGGGTCTTTTGATAAAAAGACCTACGGTTGCAGTTGTCATACTCAGACTACCTCCTTACAAATATCGCTTTGATTTTGCTCAGATAAAGGGTAAAGACTTAGAAAAGGCACTGATAGAAGACCTCCTTTCCAGAGACTTTACAGCAAACGCTATGGCCATAAGCATAGATGATGTGCTAAGCGTAGGAGCAAAACAGACCATCATTTACGACCCTACAAAAGGCATAGAGGACCTTCAGGAGGGAAAACTCAGACCCATTTCTTTAAAGAATTTGGAGGAAGACCCCGTTAGAATACTCAGAGGTTTTAGGCTCGCGGTAGAGAAAAACCTTGAGCTAACAGAGGATTTTTACCATTTTGTAAGAAAGAAAGGATACTTGCTTTCAAAAGTTCCAGGCGAAAGGATAAGCCTTGAGCTTTTTAAAATACTAAGGCATAACCAGAGCGCAAAAGTTATAAGAGACCTCTACCAGAATGGCGTTTTGGAAGTTATCTTTCCCGAATTTAGCAGGCTCAGGGAAGTAAAAGATCAAGGAGAGCATCACATATACCCTCTTGATGAACATACCTTAAGGGTTTTGTCTGCTTTGGAACAAGTTATAGAGGAAAAGGAGAGGTATTTAAGCTCAGACCTGAGCAAGAATTTGGGAACCATGCAAGTGCACGGTGAGTTTTCTGACATTGAACTTCTAAAACTTGCTGCCCTGTTTCACGATATAGCAAAACCTCACACCTTTGAGATAAGAAACGGGAAGATAACTTTTTACAACCACGATAAATTGGGAGCTAAGATGGTTAAAGAGATAGGCAAAAGGCTAAAGTGGAGTGATACAGCAACAGAATTTATCTCTAAGCTTGTAGAAGAGCACCTGAGACCCTTTTACCTCAGAGAATCTCTCAGGAAAGGGCAGCTCACAGACAAAGGCAAAGCCAAGTTTTGGAAAGAGTGTGAAGAAATTTCTGCACACCTCTTCCTTCATGCTGTAGCGGATGCCATGGCAAGTAAAGACACAGAAGAAGACATGCAAGACCTTATCAAAACGATAAAAGAGCTTGAAACTTATAAAAAGGAGAAGTACGAAAAAATACCCATAAAGCCTTTACTAACAGGCAGAGATATTATGGAGATCCTTGGGCTACCAGAGGGACCTCAGATAGGTAAAATTAAAAAAAGTTTGGAAGATGCTCAGATGGAAGGTATAGTAAAGACAAAAGAAGATGCTGTGCAGTTTATAAAAAAATTCATCTCTCAAACTCAAAATTGACAGGTGCCCCTTCCTCATCTCTTATCTCAAAAGTTATACCACACACACCACCGCTTTGCCCTACTTTGCCCAAAGGTTGCCACCTTTTTACGCTTTCTCCTTTCCTAACAAAGAGCCTTTGAGCCTTTCCATAAACAGCTATATACTTACCCGTATCTACCATAACAAGCCACTTATAGCTTTTAATATCATCACCTGCATAAATGACCTTCCCGTTATCAACAGACCTGAAAAATTCAGCGCACGGGGTTTTTATAAAGTATCCCCTTTGGAGCTTTATTGGTGTACCTTTTACAGGCATAACAAGTAGAATGGGAGTTTTGAGTTCTGGCTCCTCTTTTTTCCTTGACTCTTTTTTTTGCCGTGCTTCCTCTTTTGGTGTTATGTCTCTTAGTTCTATCTTCACAAGCCCGCACCCGCTAAGAAAGATAATAAAGGACAGGAAGATAGCTTTCATCCTCTATCTGATTATAAGCTGAGGGGATCTCTTCCACGAGGTCAAGAGCTCTTACACTTTCTGTATGCTTTTTCATTTCTGCTATCTCGCCTGCAAGTCCGTGTAAAAAAATTCCCAATTTTAGGGCATCCAAAAGGGGAATGCTTCTACCCATTAGAGAAGTAAGTATACCCGAAAGCACATCTCCACTTCCGGCTTTTGCCATTGCTGGGCTTCCCCTTAGAGACACAAAGGCATAACCCTCTGGCACAGAAAGGACTGTTCTTGAGGACTTAAGTACAAGAAAGCAGTTCCACTTTTGGGAAAACTCCTGAGCTGTATCTATGAGGTTGTGTATTATGAAGTCTTTTTTGTATCCGCTTAGCCTTTCAAACTCACCCACATGGGGAGTAAGCACTGTAGGATGCTCTCTCTCTTTTAGAATGTTCAAGTCTTTGATGTTAGCCAAGTTGTTTATGGCATCTGCATCCAACAGCAAAGGTTTTTTGATACCCTTTATGAGTTTTTTCACTATATTCTGTCCTTCTTCGTAAGTTCCCATACCCATGCCTACACCTATTGCTGAAAAGCTATCCTGCATCTGTATGATCCTGTCAGCACTCTTTTCGCTTAGCCTTTCCTCACCTTCAAGGGGTATACTCATCTCCTCTGTCAGGGCTATCTCAAAAATGTGGTTTAAGCCTTTTGGGACACCTACGCTGATTAGTCCCGACCCTGTTCTTGTAGCAGCTTTAGCAGACATGATCAGAGCTCCTGTCTTCCCTACGCTGGACCCTACCAAAAGTACATGTCCCATCTTCCCTTTATGAACATCAGGCTCTCTTTTGAAAACCTTTACCTTTTCTAAAACTTCCCTTTTGACTTGGTTTGCTAAAAACCTCGGCAAGCCTATAGAAGCTACATAAACCTTTCCACACTTTTTGGCAGATGGATGTAGAATGTGGCACACTTTGGGAAACTCAAAGGTGACGGTGATGTCTGCCTTTACACTAGGTTCGTATTGCTGAGCGCTATCCGCAGAAAGCCCAGAAGGAATGTCAACAGACAACACAGGTATTCGGGAGGTGTTTATAAAGTTTATCCATTCTACAGCATGACCCTTGACAGGAGGTTTAAAACCTGTGCCAAAGATGGCATCCACTATAAGGTCGTAATCCCTGTGTGGTTTTTCTGTAAGAGGATAACAGCCTGAGTTTTTTAATATACTGAGGTTCAAGCGAGCATCACCCTTTAATTCCTCCCCATGCACTAAAAAGTAATCCACCCCATATCCGTTCATGTAAAGATGCCTAACAGCTACGAGCCCATCACCTCCGTTGTTTCCCTTCCCTATTAAAAAAAGAATTTTTTTTGCATTAGGAAACTCCTTTTTTATAACTTGGACTATCTTCAATCCTGCGTTTTCCATAAGCAAAAAAGATGGAATACCTATATCTGTTGTGGCTTTTAGGTCTATCTGAGACATCTCTTGGGCTTTTAGTATTTTCATCTTATTTTTGCAAGGTTTTCCATTATGTACCTAAGATTTTTTGGGTCTATGAGCTTTATACCCACCCTGTCTGCCCACTTTCTTAGACCTTCATCACCAGAGACCAGGATAGCATCAAGCTCGTAAGATAGCAAAAGCACATCAACATCTTCTTTACTATCTATTATGCCTGCTCTGAGAGCCTCTCTGTACTTTTCTCTGAGTTTATTTATTATCCTTCCTACTTGTTCTTCTGTGAGTTTTCCTGCTTCTTTGGTATGTTCTTCCGCTATTCTTAGACCCTTGTTTATCCTGTGCCTTACTTCTTCTATAAACTCGTAGAGAAACTCTGCAGGTACCATAAGACCCCACTTTTTGGGAGACCTTATCCTAACGACTAGCTCAAACTTTGGAGCTAATTCTCCTAAGCTTAGCATCTTTGTAAGTTCGTAGTACACAGAAGTAGGCATAAAGAAGTTTGCGTTTGTGTGAGAAGCAAGAGAGATGAAGTTTTCTATGGCACCAAGCTGATCCGCTTCAAACTGCGTATAAACATCAGGATTTGTGAAAACACTCGTATCAAGTACAAAGGTATCCATGACTTATCTTATCCTGAAGCTCTTTCTGTGTATGTCCGTAATGCCGTACCTTCTTAATAGCTCTCTGTGTTTGCTCGTTGGGTAGCCTTTGTGCCTTCTAAAATCGTACTCGGGAAATACTCTGTGATAGTGTTCCATTATCTTGTCTCTTAGGACCTTTGCTATTACCGAAGCGCACGCAGAGCTAAGACTTTTCTCATCTCCTTTTACAAGAGGAAGACAGTTATAACCTTCCAACTTCACATGGTCTGTTATAACCACATGAAAAGGATGCCTAAGGTCCTCTAATGCCCTTTTCATAGCAAGCTTTGTAGCCTGCAGAATATTTATCCTGTCTATCACTATACTGTCCACTACTGCTGTCCCTATTGCAAGCGCTTTTGACCTTATGAGCTCGTAAGCGCTTTCCCTTTCCTTTGGAGACATTTTTTTGGAGTCTTTGTCTATAAAAGGTTCTGTAAAAGGTGGAAGTATGACCGCCGCTGCCACAAGAGGACCAGCAAGGGGACCTCGCCCTGCCTCATCTACACCTGCAACTAGGAGGTTCTTCTCCCAGAAGGAAAGCTCGTACTCTATCACTTCTTCTTTTCCCAAGGTTTTATCTCTCTAACTTTACCTGATGCCTCTTTGCCTTTGTACTTGCGTAGGAAGTAGAGTCTTGCCCTTCTTACCTTACCGTACTTTACTACCTCTATCTTTTCTATGTTGGGGCTGGCAAAGGGAAATATCCTTTCAATGCCTACGCCGTAGGATTCTTTGCGAACAGTAAAGGTTTTGTTTATACCGCTTCCCCTTATCCTTATGACCACTCCTTCAAAGGGCTGTATGCGTTCCTTCTCTCCCTCTACTATCTTGTAATGAACCTTTACCGTATCGCCTACCTTAAAGGGAGGATACTCTTTTTTAGGCTGATACATAAGCTCTACTTCACGAAGAAGACCGCTCATTTTTTTACCTCCTTTACAGAGAAACTGATTATACCACAAACCCGTTATAATGTTTAACATGCTTTGGAAATTGTCCGCTTTTGAGCTAAGAGAAATGATACTAAGAAGGGAAGTTAAAGTTTCTGAAGTTGTTGAAAGTTTTGCGGAAAGATTTTATTCTACGGAGGATAAGGTGAGGGCTTTCATAACCCCCCTTTATGAGCGTGCTTTGGACTTAGCTAAAACTATGGATCAAAAGTTAGAAGACAAACCTCTCTTTGGTATACCTGTTGCAATAAAGGATAACATAAATGTGAAAGGCTTCAAAACTACCTGCGCCTCAAAGATGCTTGAAAACTTTATATCCCCATATTCTGCTACTGTGGTTGAAAAGTTAGCATCTGCTGGTGCTCTGATAGTAGGAAAGACCAATATGGACGAGTTTGCTATGGGCTCCTCCACCGAGTATTCCGCCTTCTTCCCTACCAGAAATCCTTGGGACCTTCAGAGGGTGCCAGGTGGTTCCTCTGGTGGCTCTGCTGTAGCCACTTGCGTGCTTTCTGCTCCTTTGTCTTTAGGTTCTGATACGGGAGGGTCTATACGACAACCCGCTTCTTTTTGTGGTGTTATAGGTCTAAAACCCACTTATGGAAGAGTATCACGCTACGGACTTGTTGCCTTTGCATCTTCGCTTGACCAGATAGGACCCTTTGGGAGAAGAACACTAGATGTTGCCCTTCTTCTTGAAGTGATCTCTGGGAAAGATGAGAAAGACTCCACAAGTGCTGATGTGCCAGTACCCAAATTTTCCCAAGAAGCAAAGAAGGAACCTAAGGGATTAAGGATAGGAGTACCCAAAGAGTTTTTTGAGTTTGATATGCAGAAAGAAGTAAAAGAGCTCTTTGACCGCTTTTTGAAAGAGATAGAAAAACATGGATTTTCTATACAAGATATCTCCCTGCCTCATATTAAGTACTCCATACCTGCCTATTATGTGATAGCTCCCTCAGAAGCATCTTCCAACTTAGCACGGTATGACGGTGTCAGATACGGGTATAGAACCAAGGATTACTCGGATCTCTTTGAGATGTATGCAAAGACCAGAGATGAGGGTTTTGGACAAGAAGTGAAGAGAAGGATCATGATAGGCACCTTTGCTCTATCCAGCGGATACTACGATGCATACTACTTGAAAGCTATGAAAGTGAGAACTCTAATAAAGAAGGATTTTGAAGAAGCCTTTAAGAAAGTGGATATAATAGCCTGCCCCACAGCTCCCACCGTCGCCTTTAAGTTTGGTGAAAAAACATCAGACCCTATCCAGATGTATCTTTCCGACATATTTACTGTGCCAGTGAACCTTGCAGGACTACCTGCCATATCCATACCCATAGGCATGGCAGATGGACTGCCAGTAGGCGGACAACTCATAGGAAAACCCTTTGACGAAACAAACCTTCTAAGAGTATCCTACCTTTGGGAACACATATACGAACACTATAAGCTCCTTCCTAAGTTATAATTCTTCTATGCGAGATATACTCATAACCGATGTTTCCTTACGGGACGGCATACAGTGTATTTTAGCTACGCGCGTAAGAACTGAAGATATGCTGTCTGTTATTGAAGTTCTTGATAAATGTGGTTTTTGGTCTTTGGAGGTGTGGGGTGGTGCCACTTTTGATGTGTGTCTTAGATACCTAAAAGAGGATCCTTGGGAAAGACTCAGGAAGTTTAAAGACAGAGCAAAGAACACCAAACTGGAAATGCTCTTAAGGGGACAAAACATAGTAGGATACAGACACTATCCTGATGATGTGGTGGAAGCTTTTGTAAAGAAAGCTTATGACAACGGTATAGAGGTCTTTAGGATCTTTGACGCTCTTAATGATGTTAGAAACATGAAAAAGGCTATTCAAGTAGCAAAGAGAATGTCTGCCATAGTAAAAGGTGTACTGTCTTACACCATAAGTCCCGTGCATACTGTGGAGTACTACCTGAGTATAACAAAAGAGCTTGTGGACATGGGTATTGACATTATATCCATAAAGGATCAAGCCGGTCTGCTGTCCCCAAAAATGGCTTACGAGCTTGTAAGCGCTCTGAAGTCTGAATTTCCACATTATCCTATACACCTGCATACGCAAACTACGGCAGATTTGGCAGAAATGGCACAGCTCAAAGGTATAGAGGCAGGAGCAGATATGATAGATACAGCTTTTTACAGTTTGTCTTGTCAAACCGCTCATCCACCGGGAGAAACTATGATATATGTGCTGAGAGAGTTTGGCTATAAGGTAAGCGTAGATGAAAAGCTCTACCAAAAAGCGGGTGATATCTTTGCAGAAGTGCGCAAAAAGTATGCCAAGTATGATGTTCTACCACCTTATCCAGATGTAGGCGTTCTTTCTCATCAGGTGCCTGGTGGAATGATAACTAACTTTATAAACCAACTCAAAGAGCAGGGCATGGAAGACAAGCTCAGCGAAGTCTTAGAGGAAGTAAAAAAGGTAAGGGAGGATTTGGGATATCCACCGTTGGTTACACCAACAAGTCAGATAGTGGGATCTCAAGCCTTTCTGAATGTGCTTCACGGAGAAAGATACAAAGTGGTCACTAAGGAGACCAAGGACTATGTAAAAGGCCTTTATGGCAAGCCACCAGCACCTATAAGGGAGGAGATAATAAAGAAGATTCTGGGAGAAGAAGAGACCATATATCACATAAGACCAGCAGACCTTTTGGAACCTGAACTGGATAAGCTCAGGCAAGAAGCTACGCAAGCAGGAGCCAGAAACGAGGAAGATATACTTTCCTATGCTCTTTTCCCCTTAGTGGCAAAGGAGTTCTTTGAGTGGAGAGATAAGTTTGAAAGGGGAGAGGCTCTACCACCTCAGTTAGAAGAAGAGATAAAGGCGGAGAAAAAAGAAGCTATACCAGTAGAGTTTGTGATAACAGTCCACGGTGAGCAGTATCATGTGCAGATAGCAGGCAGAGGAGAACCTACACCCGAAGGTAAAACTTTCTTTATAAGGCTTGACGGACAACTTGAAGAAGTACTTGTAAAACCCATGAGGGAAATAGAAAGCGTAGGCATACCTTACGGTGATATACCAGTAGGAGGAGAGGTAAAACCCAAAAGACCAAAGCCCGTAGGCATAGGAGACATAACCTCTCCCATATCAGGTAAGGTGGTTAACATAAAGGTGAGCAAGGGTCAAAGAGTCAAAGAGGGTGATGTCCTCTTTGTTGTAGAAGCCATGAAAATGGAGAATGAGATACACAGCCCAGTGGACGGTACAGTAGAAGAGATTCTTGTCTCCGTAGGTGAAGTTATAAATCCTGACGAAGTATTAATAAAGATAAAGCCAGCGTTATGAAGGGAGTTAAGGTATTCATACTTGAAGACGATAAAGATCTGTCAGATATAATTAGCTACAATCTGAGGAAAGAGAATTACTTGGTAGAAGCCTTTTACAGAGGTGCTGACCTTTTAAAAGCCCTCCAGGAAGAGGTCCCAGATCTCATACTCCTTGATGTCATGGTGCCAGACTATGACGGCTTTAGGATAGCAAGCATACTAAAGTCAAGAGCAGACATGAAAGAAATACCTGTGATATTCATAACGGTAAAAGATGCAGAGGAAGATAAACTTAAGGGTTTTTCTCTTGGAGCTGACGACTACATAACCAAACCCTTCTCCATCAAAGAGCTTATGGCAAGAGTAAGAGCGGTGCTCAAAAGGGTAGGTAAGATAAAGAAAGAAGGAGTTTTTAAACTTGGAGACCTAGAGATAGACACCCAAAAACGCGAAGTAAGAAGAGGCAAAGAAAGAATATACCTTACCCCTACGGAGTTTAAAATACTTGAGTGTCTTCTTGATAATTACGGAAGGCCTGTAAGCAGAGAGTACCTTATAGAGGTGGTGCTCAAAAAAGATGTATACGACAGAACCATAGATGTTCATGTAAAGAACCTCAGGGAAAAGCTTGCCACAGAAGGACAAGCCATAAAAACCGTCAGAGGCTTTGGATATAAGATAGAGCTATGAAATGGTTTTTAGCCACCTTCTTTAGTGTATACTCCCTCATGCATCTTTATGTGTTTTTAAGGCTCATAAAACCTAACTTTTCTACACAAAAGAATATTGCTTTTTTTGTACTTTTCTGCCTGATGGTGCTATCTCCTATACTGTGGAGAGCGTTAGAAGCCAAAGAAAACGGTACTTTGACTTACTGGGTTGCTTTCCTGAGCTTACTATGGATGGGTTTTATACTTTATGTGGTGTTTTTTTCTCTTGCTGTTGACACCTACAGAGGCTTAGTTTTTCTAAGTAAACATCTTTTTGGGATAAATCCCATCCCCACACCTTCATCAAGACTTTCCATGTATTTAGTGCTTTTTCTAAGTCTGTGTGTATCTCTGTATAGCTACTACGAAACCTTACATCTGCAAGTGGTAAAGGTAAAGATAGAGACGGACAAAATACCAATGAAAAAGCTAAGAATACTTCACATTTCAGACCTGCATCTTGGTCCTGTAATGAGGGAGGACAAGATAAACCTGATAAGAGAAGTGTGGGAAAGAGAAAAACCAGATCTGATAGTTTCTACAGGCGACCTTGTTGATGGCAGTATGGAAAGGAAAGATAACCTTGCTCATCTGCTTGCAAGTATGTCTGCACCTTTGGGAAAGTTTGCGGTTCTTGGAAACCACGAGTATTATCGAGGTTTTGAACAAGCGGTAGAGTTTACCCAAAAGGCAGGTTTTATATTGCTAAGGGGCGAAGTGAGGGACTTGGGACCTATTTTAGTAGTTGGGGTTGATGATGACGACTGTAGGTTTTTCAACGCATGTAGAGGAGAAACTAATGAGTATAAGCTCTTGAAAAGTACACAAAGGAGTAAGTTTATCCTACTTTTAAAGCATAAACCAAAAATTGATCCTGCATCTGTTGGACTTTTTGACCTTATGCTATCTGGACACACGCACGGAGGCGTTTACAAACCTATAGGTCAGTTAATTCTTAAGAGGCTCTTTCTGACAGACAGAGGACTTTTGCGTTTAGGGAGTTCCTACATTTTTGTGAGCAAGGGTGTAGGCACGGGGGGACCTCCCATGAGGCTTTTTTCTCCACCGGATGTTGCCCTTATTGACCTTGTGAAAAAGTAAGACATGCCCTGACGAAAGATACAAAAAGGGGATGCGGATCAAAGGGCTTACTCTTAAACTCGGGATGGAACTGACATCCTATGTACCAAGGGTGGTCCTTGAGCTCAATAATTTCTACCAGCTTTCCATCAGGAGAAATTCCAGAAAAGACCATGCCTTCTTTCTCATAAAGCTCTCTGTATGCGTTATTAAATTCGTATCTGTGTCTGTGTCTTTCGTAAACCACCTCCTTACCGTATATGGTTCTTGCTTTGCTTCCTTCTGTAAGCACACACGGGTAAGACCCCAGCCTCATAGTTCCACCAAGACGATCTATGGTCTTTTGATTTTCCATAAGGTCTATGACTGGGTAAGGTGTATGGGGGTCAAACTCTGTAGAATTGGCTTTTTCCATTCCTAAAACATTCCTTGCAAACTCTACACACATGAGTTGCATACCTAAACATATGCCAAAGGTAGGCACACCGCGTTCCCTTCCGTACTTTAAAGCCTTCATCTTACCCTCTGTGCCCCTCTCTCCAAACCCACCAGGCACAAGAATACCGTCCACATTTTTTAGCACTTCTTCTTCCAACTGCTCTGAATTTATCCACTGGATATCCACTTTAACGCTGTTTGCTATGCCTCCGTGCAACAGAGCTTCGTGTATACTTTTGTAAGAATCCTTCAAAGACATGTATTTGCCCACGACTCCTATCCTCACTTTCTCCCGAGCCTTTCTTATCCTTTCCATTATGCTTTCCCATCTTGTTGGAAAATCTCTGTAAGACAATCCAAAATGTTCTGCTATTATCCGATCTACACCCTGTCTTTTCAATATTATGGGTACTTCGTATATGTACTCAACATCAGGTGCAGAAACAACTGAACTCTCTTTTACATTGGTAAACAAAGATATCTTCTCCTTTATGCTTTTGGGGAGCTCCATCTCAGACCTACAGACTATCATGTCTGGCTGTATACCTATGGCTCTAAGCTCCTTTACAGAGTGTTGTGTGGGTTTGGTTTTTAGTTCTCCCGCACTCTTTATGTAAGGTACATAAGTAACATGAACAAACAGTATATCCTCTTTTTTTGATTCTACAGACAGTTGCCTTATAGCTTCTAAGAAAGGCAGGCTTTCTATATCTCCAACAGTGCCACCCACCTCCACTATAGCTATGTCGCTGTCTTTCTCTATAGACCTTATGAGTTTTTTTATTTCGTCAGTTATATGAGGTATAACTTGCACAGTAGCACCGAGATACCCACCTCTTCGCTCTCTTTCTAAAACATTAAAGTAAACCCTTCCCGCAGTTATGTTATTTTTCTTACTCATACGGGAATAGGTGAACCTTTCGTAATGACCAAGGTCCAAATCTGTCTCCGCACCGTCTTCTGTGACATAAACTTCTCCATGCTGGTATGGGCTCATGGTCCCGGGATCTACATTTAAGTAAGGGTCAAGTTTTTGAAAAGTGATGCTGTATCCCAGCTCTTCAAGAAGGGAACCTATGGATGCGGATGTTACACCTTTTCCAAGGGCAGAAAGTACACCACCAGTGACGAAGATAAACTTTGCCATGTGAGAATATTTTAACTA
This sequence comes from Hydrogenobacter sp., assembly GCA_028276405.1. GTDB lineage: Bacteria > Aquificota > Aquificia > Aquificales > Aquificaceae > Hydrogenobacter. The sequence goes on along the minus strand of JAPYWJ010000033.1, from coordinate 180 downwards.
GACCCGCAAGAAGTCTCCATCTTCTGCAAGGTGGAGATGAATTGCAAAGAGATGAGGCTGTTCTAAAAATAATGCCTTAGAGGTGGGAGAGAGATAAACTTAGATTTTGTGCGAAAAAGTAAGTTGCCCCTAAAAAAGCTTCACACTTTCGTAAGCCACTTCCTCAAGAGAGTTGGTCCA
>JAPYWJ010000055.1 GCA_028276405.1 Hydrogenobacter sp. | reverse complement strand
TCTGTCGTCCTGTTCTGTTTTTTTCTTTAACGCATCGTAAGGGACCTCCTCAGATGGTCTGATTTTGCTATAGAACTCTTCCACGCAAGACCTGACTATTCTTAAAAAATACTGCCAGTTTATAAAGTTTTTCTCTTCTATAGCCCTTTTATAAAGAATCAACCTTTCTCTCAGCTCCGAAACAATGTCCTCTAAGTAGTCATCTCCCCAATTTCTTCTAAAGATTTCATCCTTTCTCCTTTGCCTTATAAACTTTGCAGTGGAGTTCTTTATGAACTCCCTTTCCTGCGGAGTTTCTCGTCCCTCCGCAAACTTAATTAAAAGCTCCCTGTAGTCCATCACCTTTCACCTCTATAACATTGAACTTATCTATCTGCTCCAAATCTTTACAAAAACCGCAGAAGGTGTAGTCTTTGATAAGATCTTTGGGAAGTCTGTACAGGTAAAAACCTCTGTTTTTTCTATCGCGAAAGATGTATGATACGCTTTGTAAATTACTGCATTCTCCCTTTTTGTTGCAAAGGGATAGGTCTACCCTCAGAACTTTGCCGTGGTTTTCTCTTGTTAAAAAACATAAAAACAGCCACTGACTGTAGAAATAGCCAACAAAGGGTCTGCGCTCTCTTTTGTGAGTGCCAAGGTCTGTTTTTAATAGTTCCTCAAGAAACCTGAGGTTATCTTTGTCAAATATTCCCAAGAACTTTTTACCCTCCAGCTCTTTTCTTTGTCTGACTAATTCCTGAAGCTGTTGTAAGAAGCTCTTAGAAAGCCCCACCTCCATGGCTTAAATTATAGCATAGGCTGGCCTCACTCAAAGAGCTAAACCCTGTAGCTTTTTACTAAATCTACAAGAAACTTTACTTTATTAAAGTCCATGTCCGGTGAGATGCCATGTCCAAGATTGAATATATACTTGGTTTTTCTTGGTATGCATCTTAAAAATTCCAGCACCTTTTGACCTATGAGTGTTTCGTCTGCATAAAGCAACTGGGGATCCAAATTACCCTGAAATACTTTATTTATGCTCTTCATGTTACCTATAATATCCACTGTCCAGTCAACAGATATGATATCCACCGGAAGGTCTTTAAGAACTTCCAAAAAGGAACCCGACCCTCTGTAAAAGTATATGAGGGGAATATTAAGTTCCTTTTTTATTCTCTCAAAGAAGGGTTTTAAATAGGTCTCAGCGTAATCCTTATAATCTTCGTAAGATAAGTGCATAGCCCAAGTATCAAAAACCTGCACTACATCAGCACCTGCAAGCACTTGACCTCGTAAATACTCCACCAAGTTTTCCACAAGAAGAGTCATAAGAGAGTTATAACTTTCTTCTTTCCACATGTAGAGCTTGGTTTTTCTCATGTCCTTTGAGCCACCTCCCTCTATTATGTAAGACAGCAAGGTGAAAGGTGCTCCGCAAAAGCCAATAACAGGTACCTCCTTCTGAGCTTTTTTTACACCCATTACTATCTCATTGACAAAATCCGCAGAATTAAAGCTCAATCTTTTGAGATTTTCCAGCGTGCCGTCCCAAACAACAGATGGTCCTTCGCCTTCTTTGAATTCTACACGAATACCCATAAGCTCTACAGGTACCAATATGTCTGAGAATATGATCACCGCATCTACCTCAAGGAGCTCAAGGGGTAGCAGACTTACCTTTATGGCAAGATCCACATCTTTACAAAAACTCAAGAAGTCTTCCTTTTTCTGCCTGAGGTCCCTGTACTCTTTCATATACCTACCCGCTTGACGCATGAGCCATACGGGAAATCTTTCTATTTTTTCTCCTTTTATACTTTTCAGAAGAGGACTTTCCATAACAAAAAGAGAATATAACACATCTTCTTGTCTCTTAGCAAACCTATGCATAAAATATAAGGTTATGAGAGGATTGGCTTTTTTATTGATACTGACCCTTCTTGTAGCATCCTGTAGCGGGAATAAAGGAAGTGTTAGCTCCATGGAAATAAAAGACATAACACCTAAAAATCACTACAATCTTCTTATAGTGGAGAGCGAAAGCTGTATATACTGCAAACAGTTAGATAAAGACATGAGAGAAAACGAAAACCTCAAGAAGGCTCTAATGGGTATAGACATTCATAGGCTCCTTTATGAGAGCAATGCTAAGGTCAGGTACAAACTCGAGAGAGAAGAGGGCATAAGTCAAGAAAATGAAGTAGTCAGGATGCTTGGCGTAAATTCTTTTCCTTATCTTATCTTCTATGATAAAGATGGAAAGATCATCTTACGCATACCAGGCTATATGGAGCCTAAGACTTTTGCATGTGTAGCGGACTATGTAAAGGATAACCAATACAAAAGGAAAAGCTTACAGGATTACCTGAAAGACAAAAAATGCGCTTAAAGCTTTTCATATTTGACCTTGATGGAACACTCATAGACTCCCATATGGACATAGGTATGTGCGTAAATATGGTTCTCCGTGAGATGGGCAGGGACTCAATAGACCCAGAGAAAGTAAGAGCTTGGATAGGTGGTGGTGCAAGAAATCTTTTGGAAAAACTTTTTTCAGATGAGGAGCTAAATACAGCACTGGAGCTTTTCAGAAGGTTTTACAGAGAACATCCTGTAGTGCATACAAAGACTTACGAGGGAGTTCAAGAAGTGTTAGCTTACCTTAGGTCAAAGGGTAGTTTCCTTGCGGTAGTAACTAACAAGATGGAGGACCTTTCTCGTGAAATACTAAAAAGGCTTAAACTTCTCTCTTATTTTGATATGGTAGTAGGTGGCGATACTTTTCCAGAAAAAAAACCATCACCGCTACCCATAAAACAGGTTATGGAGCAGTTAAAAGTATACCCACAAGAATCCATAATAGTAGGAGACACATCTGCGGACATCTGTGCAGGTAAAGGTGCAGGCATATGGACCGCTTTAGCAAGATGGGGCTATGTTAGATTAGACTCTGTGATACCGGACTTTTTTCTATCTGAACCAAAAGACATTATAAGTTTACTTTAAAAAGTTTGACCTTTGAACTTGCCCCTCTTATTAGCTTGATACTGCTTTTGGGAACCCCTAAGTGTATGGAGAGAAGCTCTATTATTCTCTCGTTAGCTTTTCCTCTATGAGGAGCCTCTGTAACGGCAACTTCGTAGATTTTTTCAGTGATGGGTTTTACATACTCCTTTTTTACCTTAACTTTAGCTCTCACCTCAAGGATCATTCTTCGGACACTTCCTTAGATATTTTGTAAGTTAGAGTGTAGAGCACTACAAAGCCATCTATCCCATGTTCCCTTGCATGTGTGACCTTAATGTCTATAAGACTTCCGCCTTCCTGCTCTATGCCCGATATAACCTCGTTGAGTTTTTGAGTTATCTCTACAGTGGTACCTTCAAGGTCTACCACCAGACACCTAACTTTTTCCATATGACTATTATAACAGGCGTGGTTATAATTTAATTAGTTAATATGCGCGGGTGTGGCGGAAATGGCAGACGCGCGGGACTCAGGATCCCGTGGGCATCAGCCCGTGAGGGTTCAACTCCCTCCACCCGCACTTGTTGGCACATCACCGAACTTTTCCACCCTGCTCACCATAACACT
>JAPYWJ010000032.1 GCA_028276405.1 Hydrogenobacter sp. | reverse complement strand
TTGTTCCTAATGTACCGTGTGGAGTTGAAAGGGTTGGGAGTAGAAAGCAGTTCTGTTGATTTGATTATGTTCCTAATGTACCGTGTGGAGTTGAAAGTTTGAGAAGTTATCACAACAGGAAGTATCCAAGAATTGTTCCTAATGTACCGTGTGGAGTTGAAAGACAGTATAACACACACAACCATCAGGATAAGAGGAAGTTCCTAATGTACCGTGTGGAGTTGAAAGCTACGGTGAAATCGGGGTTTGGAAACTTTACAACTACGTTCCTAATGTACCGTGTGGAGTTGAAAGCAAACCACGCTTAGTGTTCTCGTATATATCTATGTGTTCCTAATGTACCGTGTGGAGTTGAAAGGCTTAAGACACCAGTCATTGTTTTAGTTTTATAATCTACTGTATGCTAAATCCGTCGCAGGAGAGGGCGGTAAAACACTTTGGTAAACCACTTCTTATAATAGCAGGAGCAGGTTCTGGAAAAACAAGAACACTTGCTTACAAATTGGAGTACTTGGTTAACCAAAAAGATATCAGGCAAGATAGGGTATTAGTGCTTACTTTTACAAACAAGTCCGCACGGGAAATAAAAGAGAGGATAATTAAAACCTCAGGTAGAGATGTTCCGTGGGTTGGGACTTTTCACTCTTTTGCTCTCAGATTACTCAAGCAAGATGGACATAGGATAGGTATATCTCCTTCTTTTGGCATACTTGATGAGGAAGACAGAAAAAAAATACTCAAAAGCTTGTTAAAGCAAGCTGGTTTAGAGAAAGAAACCCTTTATAAAGTGGAGAGTTACATATTTTCAAGATGTGAAGACCTTAATCCTCCTCAAGATAACAAACTAGAAGAGATTTATCAAGCATACAGAGAAAGACTAAAAGCTGATAACTTGTTAGACTTCTCTGAACTGCTTTTGAGGAGCTACGAGCTTCTAAAGGACTACCCTCAAAAGTGGAGAGATTTTTTTGATTTCATCATGGTGGACGAATTTCAAGACACTAACACGGTGCAGTACCAAATATTAAAGCTTCTTGCAAAAGAAAACATTTGTGTTGTAGGGGACCCTAATCAGTGTATATACGAGTGGAGGTACGCAAGACCAGACAATTTACTTAAGTTTACGGAAGACTTTAACCCTGATATAATAAAGCTTGAGTATAACTACCGTTCGGGAAAATACATAATATCCGTTGCCAACGCGGTGCTTTCTGCGTCAAAAGCAAGATGGAAACACATGGTGCCCATGCTCAGAGCAGTAAGAGACAGCAGAGAAAAACCCATAGTAAGGCGCTTTTCCAACGAGCTTGAAGAGTCTGCGTGGATAGCGCAGGAGATCAAAAGGCTACTTGATAGGTTTAAACCTTCTGACATAGCCATACTTGTAAGAACAGGTTATCTTACAGACACCCTTGAAAGGGCTCTTTTCAACGCAAAAGTGCCTTATAAAACCGTGGGAACTGTTAGATTTTTTGAAAGAGCAGAAGTAAAGGATGCCTTAGCTTTTCTTAGAATTGCTGTAAATCCATCTGACGAGCTCTCTTTCAAAAGGTGCTTGGAAGTTGCAAAGACAGGGATAGGAAATAGATCTTTTGATAAGATAAAAGGGTATTATCAAGGAAACTGGCTTTTGGCAAGTAAAAACGCTCTAAAAGATTTGAGTGACGAGCAAAAACATAAACTTTACAAACTCATAACGGAGCTTTCAAAACTGAGTCGCAATATGGATAACTATCCCACAGCTCTCAAAGAGCTTTTAGAAAGTATAGATTATGCAGACTACATGCGCGTAAGGTATCAGAAGGATCACCAAGAGAGAAAGGAGAATCTTGAAGAATCTTTGAGATTTCTTGAGGAGAAAAAAAAGGACGGATCAAGCCTTTCTGAAGTTCTTCAGGAGGTAAGTCTTATCAGTCAGGAAGAAGAGAGCTCATCCGCAGTAAGCATCATGACTATACACGCCAGTAAAGGTCTTGAATTTTCTGTAGTGTTTTTGCCAAGGCTTGAAGAGGGTATACTTCCTCACGAAAAGAGCACAAAAGACATTCAGGAACTTGAGGAAGAAAGAAGGCTTTTCTATGTTGCCATCACAAGAGCAAAAGACATGCTTTACATAACTTACACCAAGGAGAGAGGCAAAAAACCCAGCAGATTCTTGTCAGATATACCCAAGGAGTTTTTAGACCTATCTGCTTACAAAGTACCCAAACCTATGCACCACATAAAGGTAGGAGATACGGTAATGCACAGAATATTTGGAAAGGGTAGGGTGTTAGCCTTAGAAGATGAAAGGGCAAAGGTAGATTTTGGTGAAAAGGTGAAGACTATACATGTAGCTTTCTTAGAAGTGGTTTTGTAGCTCAGTCTATTACAGAACCACCCTTAAGAATGTGACCCAAAAGACCTGTCATGTTAAGAAAAACCTTTTCAAACTCAAGGACATAATATTTACCTTCCTTTTTCAAAGACCTTTCGTTTACCTGAATGTGTGCAGACGCATGCTTTATCTGTTCAAGGAAGATAAGGGCGTTTTCCTTCTTGTTAAACCTGCATGTGAAAGTCCTATAAACTTTACCTTCTGACCTTACCATTTGGCAGGCTTTGAATATACCTTCTAAAAAGGCTTTGCCCACCTCTGTGTAAAGACTTTCATCTGCTTGTAGCCTTTCCTCTTCTATGAAAAGAGCAAGTCTTAGAAGTCTGTTGGTGTAGTAATCCGCAGGCAAACCTAAAATGTTTATTGATGTGAGCCGTATGTCATTAATATTAGCATAACTAGTAATGTACTTTACCCTTTTGTCGCGCTGTGAATCTTCTTTAAACACAACCCCTTCCTTCTTTTCATCGTTAAGCTTTATCAGTATGCCTTTTATGTCATCTACACGGGATAGTTCAAACCTCCCGAAGATCTCCACATGCGGTAAGTTATACTTTTCTATAAGTTTAAGCTTTTCTCTGTAAGGCAAAAAGCCCTGCTCTCCCTTTTTCATAATGTCAAACACAAAAAACCTCACATCCTCCTTAACATAGGGTGGAGACTCTTCTACATAGGGATTTTCTGGACCTGCTACCTCTGCACACAGCACAAGATCCGGGTTTTCTTTAAAAAACTCCATGTTAATAAAGTCCTTTATCCTGTCTGTTGTGAAGGCACATATGTAACCCCCTCTTGTTAAAGCATACACATCATCTTTATGGAAGAATATCCTCGCGTTATAGCCATCCACTTTTTCTTCAACCCAAACGGGTGCGTTGAACTGCTCTGAAAGTCCGGAAGATAGTTGGAATATCCTGCCTATGTGTGGATAACCCCAAATGACAAAATCTTTGAATATAGCGGTGCCTCTTGGTACATCTTTGAAATCATCCACAAACCTAAGATAGTCCATATCCTTAAAAACTTCCGTTCTGACCCTACTCTTTTTTAAGGCTTCCTTAACAACTTCTACCTGTATCATCAACAATTCTCACTTAAGTTTATAATGTTTACTTATGAGAAAAGGTTTTACGCTTATAGAGATACTCATAGTAGTTATAATTATAGGACTTCTTGCTGCGTTGGTAGCTCCAAGGCTTGTGGGTAAACTTACCGAATCAAAAGAAAAAATAGCTAAACAGCAAATAGCTATGCTTTCAACAGCGGTGGAGCTTTTCAGAGCTGATGTGGGTAGATACCCAACAACTCAGGAAGGTTTAGAAGCACTAATAAAAAAGCCAGAAAGCGTGCCGGATAACCTTTGGAAAGGTCCATACATAAAGGGCAACAAGCTACCTTTGGACCCTTGGGGAAATCCCTATCACTACTTTGGTCCGGACGATCCCAAAACTAAGGAAAAGGGTGTAGATTACCTCATCATATCCTACGGCTCTGATGGCAAAGAAGGTGGAGAAGGAGAAGCAAAGGATATATCCAACGCAGACTAATTTATGAAGCTTTTTATAAACGCGACCCACTTCTATGAACATCCCAGTGGTTTGGGTGTATACACCAAAAACTTAGTTGGTGCTTTGCTAAGTATTCATGACCAGATAAAAGTTTTTACAGGAAATTCAGATATAGGATGTTCAAACCACTCATTGATAATAACACCTAAATGGATGAACCCAAGGAAGGGAACCTTTGGCCACATGCTTCGTATACTGTGGGAGAACAGCTATCTATGGATTCAAACATTAAGAGAAAATCCCCACATACTCTTTTCCACAGTTCACGAGGGAGTTATCTTACCTTTACCGCACACAAAGCAAGTAATAACCGTGCATGATATTATTGCTCTTAAATTTCCCCAGTACTTTAAAAGACTGAAATACTACTTTACCCACTTTTTACCGCTGGTAATAAAAAATTCGCAAGCAGTTGTATGCGTTTCTGAAAACACAAAAAAAGACCTGCTTGATTACTACAAACTGAGAGACAAACCAGTGTATGTAGTGTATCCTGGCTATGACAGAAATATCTTTTTCCCAAGACATAATCCTGAGTTTACAAAGAGGTTTGGAAGGTACTTTCTCTTTGTGGGAGATATGAGACCTCACAAAAACCTTGAGAGGCTCATAAAATCTGTAAATGAGTTAAGAGACAAAAACTTCAAACTGCTGATAGTTGGGAAGAAGGATGTACGTTTCTATCCAACTCTGTGGAAGATGGTAAGAGCGTATAAGTTGGAAGAAAAGGTTCTTTTTTTAGACTATGTACCTCTTGAAGATTTACCTTATCTTTACTCGGGCGCGGAAGCTCTTGTATTTCCTTCTCTGTATGAGGGTTTTGGCTTACCTTTGATTGAAGCTATGGCTTGTGGTTGTCCAGTGATAGCTTCTGACATTCCTCCACTGAGAGAGGTGTGTGCTCAAAGTGCTTACTATGTAGACCCTTACAATATTCATAGTATAGCAAGTGCTCTTTATCGCTTTTTAACGGATGATTTACTAAGTAAAAAGCTCCGCATGTTGGGAATGGAGCATGCAAAATACTTTTCATGGGAAAGGTCTGCAGAGCAGCACATGAAGATATTTGAAGAGCTTATAACTTAGTCTTCATCAAGAAACTCTTCTCCATCTATAGTGTAATAGGGTCTTTCGTAGGTAGAATAATAGTACGGTGTATACGCAAAGAACTCCCCAGCGCATGTGTCCACACCTTTAAAGGTAGGTATGATGTGCGCTGTGTTTCTTATGTTTCTTATTTCTTCTTCGCTCATACTTTTAAGCAAAGCTATTTCCACATCAGAGTATCCTAACTCTTTTGCTCTTCTTAGCGTCTCTTGGTCAAGGATAGAATCCTTTAGTGTGTTTTCAAAATCTACTATCTCTTTTATGTTGTGTAAGAACCATCTGTCTATCTTGGTGTACTCGTGAACCTGGTCCACGGAGTAGCCTCTTCTGAAGGCGCTGGCTATATACCATACTCTATCTGGACTGGGCGTCCTGAGGTATTTAACAAGGGTGTCTTGAGGAACATGGTCAAAGGATGGGCGTAGGAGTCCGTAAGCATCCGTCTCAAGACTTCTTATAGCTTTCATAAAAGCTTCTTTAAAAGTCCTACCTATGGCCATAACTTCGCCTACGGACTTCATCATAGTAGTAAGAGTTCTGTCCGTTTGTGGGAACTTGGCAAAGTCAAAGCGTGGGATCTTCACTACTACATAGTCTATTGAAGGTTCAAAAGATGCAGGTGTGTCCTTTGTTATATCGTTTTTTAGCTCATCAAGTGTGTATCCTACTGCTAACTTGGCTGCTACTTTTGCGATAGGAAAACCCGTAGCTTTTGAAGCCAAGGCTGAAGACCTTGAAACTCTTGGGTTCATCTCTATAACATAGAAGTCTCCATTTTCTGGATTTACAGCAAATTGGATGTTGGACCCTCCGGTATCTATACCTACCTCTCTCATGATCTCTATACACGCATCCCTTAGGATCTGATACTCTTTGTCTGTGAGAGTTTGAGCAGGTGCTACCGTTATGGAGTCTCCTGTATGCACGCCCATGGGGTCAAAGTTCTCTATAGAGCAGACAATTATCACATTATCCTTTGAGTCTCTTATGACCTCAAACTCATACTCCTTCCAACCTATAAGGGACTTATCTATGAGAACCTGATGTATAGGTGATGTGCTGAGCCCTAATTTAAGCTTCTCTTTAAACTCCTCTACATTATAAGCTATAGACCCACCAGTACCACCAAGTGTAAATGCAGGTCTTAGTATGGCAGGAAAACCTATGCCTTTTATAGCAGTGAGCCCTTCTTCTACAGAAGATACCACGGCACTTTCTGGAACTTTAAGTCCTATTTTTTGCATGGACCTTCTGAAAAGTTCTCTGTCCTCACCCTTTTTTATGGCACTGTATCTGGCACCGATCAGTTCCACAGAGTATTTTTCTAAAACTCCCTTTTCGTAGAGCTCTACAGCCAAGTTTAAAGCTGTCTGTCCACCAAGTGTGGGAAGAAGAGCGTCTGGTCTCTCCAATTTTATTACTTCTTCAAGAACATCCGCTGTAAGGGGTTCTATGTAAGTCCTGTCTGCTACACTGGGGTCAGTCATTATAGTGGCTGGGTTTGAGTTAACAAGCACTATGCTGTAGCCTTCCTCTTTAAGAGCCTTACAAGCTTGAGTTCCCGAATAATCAAACTCTGCAGCCTGACCTATCACTATGGGACCAGAGCCTACGATTAGGATCTTCTTAATGTCTGTGCGCTTTGGCATTAAAGCTTATATTATAATCTTTTTCAGGAGGTTAAGAGCATGCATATAAAGAGCATACCACCAGGCAAGAACCCTCCCGAAGATATATATGTAGTTGTGGAAATTCCGCAAGACAGCCCCATCAAATACGAACTTGATAAAGAAAGTTCTGCTATTTTTGTAGACAGGTTTCTCTTTACTGCTATGCACTATCCTTTTAACTATGGCTTTATACCTCAGACCCTTGCAGATGACGGTGACCCTATAGATGTGTTAGTAGTTTCAAGGTACCCGGTTATTCCCGGAAGTGTTATAAGGTGCAGGCCGATAGGTGGGCTTGAAATGAGGGACGAAGCAGGTATAGATACGAAGCTTTTGGCGGTTCCCCACTCAAAGGTAGATCCCACATACGATCAAATTAAGTCCGTTGATGACCTTCCCAAGGTATTGCTCGACAAGATAAAGCACTTTTTTGAGCATTACAAAGAGTTAGAACCGGGCAAATGGGTAAAAGTGGAAAGCTTTAAAGGTGTGCAGTTTGCCATAGAGGAGATAAAAAAGGGCATAGAAAACTACAAAAGGACTTCATGAGTTTAGATATACTTACGCAAGCTAAAAGGGTTTTTGATGTGGAAATACAAGAACTTACAAGATTGAAAGAGAACCTTGATGAGAGCTTTGTCAAGGCTGTGGAAATTCTTCTATCTTGCGGAGGCAAAGTTATCACCACCGGTGTGGGCAAATCTGGACATATAGCTCAGAAGATAGCTTCCACCCTTTCAAGCACAGGCACTCCCGCACACTTTTTGCACCCTTCTGAGGCACTACACGGTGATCTTGGCGTCATAGACTACAGGGATGTCCTTTTGGCTATATCAAACAGCGGAGAATCTCCAGAAGTTATATCCCTAATACCCTATGTTAAGCTCTTAAAAGTTCCCATCATAGCCATAACCAACAGGAAAGACTCAACTCTTGCTAAGTACGCGGATGTCCATATATTTTTAAATGTAAAAAAAGAAGCTTGCCCTCTTGAGCTTGCACCTACGAGCTCTTCCACAGCATCCTTGGTGGTAGGTGATGCTCTCGCCATGGTTCTTCTTCAGCTCAGAGGCTTTACCAAAGAAGACTTTGCCCTGAGGCATCCTGCAGGAAGTCTTGGTAGACGCTTAAAAGTAGTCAGAGAGCTTTACCATACGGGAGATGAAGTTCCTACAGTTTACGAAGATACCCCTATGACGGATGTGATCATAGAAATGACCAGTAAAGGCTTTGGCGCTACAACAGTAATAGACAAAAGGGGAAAGCTTGTGGGAATAATAACGGATGGAGATCTCAGGAGGTTTGTAAAAAACGGTGGAGACTTCAACACCGCCAAGGCAAGAGATGTTATGACATTGCGCCCAAAAACTGCAAAGGCTAACGAACTTGCAGCAGAAGCTCTAAAGAGGATGGAAGAGCATAAAATAACAGTGCTTATAGTTGTGGATGATGAAGGTAAACCCGAAGGTATAATACATATGCACGACATACTTAAAGCCGGTGTTTTATGAGAAAGTTGGGTGTGCTTGGTTCTACAGGTTCGGTAGGAAGCCAGACCCTTGATATTGTAAGAGCGTACAGAGAGGAGTTTCATCTTGTGGGTATAGTTGCAAAAAAAGCCTCTGAAAAACTTCTCCAACAAGCAATAGAGTTTAAACCTCACTATGTGGTATCTTACGAAGAACCTTCTAAAGATTGGTTAAACAGCCTTCCAAAAGAGACCACTTACATAAAGGGTCAGGACGGTCTCATAGAAGTCATATCCGTATCAGACTTTCTAATGAACGCCATATCAGGAATAGATGGTATCATTCCTACTTACGAAATACTCAAAAGAAACAAACGGCTTTTGGCTTCTAACAAAGAATCCATAGTTTGCCTTGGTGATCTCATTAGGGAAAAGAGGAGTTTGGTATTGCCCGTGGATAGCGAACATAACGCCCTCTTTCAGCTTCTTTCTTTTATAAGCGTAGAAGATGTAAAAAAGGTATACCTTACGGCCTCTGGTGGACCCTTTAGGGAGAGACCACTGCAGGACTTAGAAAAAGCAACTGTTGAAGAAGCACTAAACCATCCAAGATGGAAGATGGGTGCTAAAATAACTGTAGACTCTGCAACTCTTATGAATAAAGGTATGGAGATAATAGAAGCTATAAACCTTTTTGACCTTTCTGTTGATAGCATAGAAGTGCTTATACATCCACAAAGCGTAGTTCACGGTATAGTGGAGCTAAAGGACGGTAGCTTTCTGTTTCATGTGTCCCAAACAGATATGAAAATACCCATTATGCATGCTCTGTTTTATCCCCACAGGAAGGATTATCCTTTTGAAAGGAAGAACCTGCTTGACCTTTCACCCATGAGCTTTGAACAGGTTGACAGAGAGAAGTTCAGGGCACTCTATCTGTGTAAGTGGTCTGCTCAGATGGGAGGTGCGTATGTGCCTGCTTTGGTAGGTGCAGACCAAGCTGCTGTGGAGATGTTTCTTAAAGGTTGCATAAAGTTTCTTGATATAGTGCGTGTAGTGGAAGATGTGCTTAGTATGCTAAGCTTGCCAGAACCCCAGAACTTAGAGCAAGTTTTAAGCACAATAAATTGGGCTTACGAAAGAGGTAAAGAGGTTTCCCTAAAATATGCGTGATGTACTTTTGGCTATAACTTTTGTGTTACTGGCTTTTTTACCCTTTTACATGTCTTCTTCTCCTTCTTCTGGCAGAGTAAGCTTTATAAAATTAGACCCTTCAAAATTTGAGGCTATTGAAGGAAAAGAAGGTGGTAGTTTGCATTTTATACTAAGCGGTGACCCCAAAACACTTAATCCTGTAATGGCTCAAGAAAGCACATCTACAGCGGTTATAGACTATCTGTTTACAGGGCTTACAAAGACGGACATAAAAACCATGAGAGTAGTGCCAGACCTTGCAAAAAGCTGGGAAGAGAAAGATTCAGGTAGGCTTTATATTTTTCACCTGCGCGAGGGTGTAAGATGGAGCGATGGTGTTGAGCTAACAGCTGATGATGTAATATTTACTTACAGAGATGTTTATCTCAACAAGGACATACCAAACTCAACTGCGGATATGCTAAGAGGGATTATAAAAACTCAAACGGATGCGCACAACTTTGTTCGGAAAATAGACAAGTATACGGTAGAATTTAGACTTCCCAAAAGTTTTGCACCCTTTCTTCAAGTGCTTAGCGCTCCTATTCTTCCAAAACACAAGCTGGAAAAGTATGTAAAAGAAGGAAGCTTCACCACCGCTTGGAGTGTGAATACAGACCCAAAAGAAATAGTGGGAACAGGACCGTATGTGATAAAGAGGTATGTCAAAGGGCAATTTGTAGAATACTCTGCAAACCCTTATTACTACGATAAGGATCATGAAGGTAAAAAACTTCCTTACATAAAGAGTATGATAGGCATAATAGTACAAGACCCAGATACCGCTCTGCTTAGGTTCTCCGCAGGAGATGTAGATTATATAGGCGTCAGACCACAAGACCTTCTTTTAATGTCCCAGCTTAGATCCATAACCCTCTATGATCTTGGTCCCACACCATCTACTACTTTTCTTGTGTTCAACCAAAACCCAAAAGCTAAGATACCTTCTTATAAACTAAAATGGTTCCAAAACAGAGTTTTCAGGCAAGCTATATCCCATGCCATAGACAGAGAAGGTATATGTTATCTTGTTTATAACGGACTTGCAGAACCTCTTTACACACCTATAACACCTGCTAACAGACCTTATTATGACGAAGGGTATTACCCTAAGTATAGCTACGATCTTAAACTTGCAAGAAAAATGTTGGAAAGTATAGGTTTTAAAGATAGAGATAAGGACGGAATTCTTGAAGATCCCCAAGGGCATAAACTTGAAATAGTTTTGCTTACCAACGCAGGAAACAAAGAGAGAGAAACCATAGGCAACATCATAAAAGAGGACCTTGAAAAGATAGGCGTAAAGGTTATATTCAGATCCATAGATTTTAACAGTTTAGTGTCAAGACTGTCCTCACCACCTTATGAATGGGAAGCTGTGATTATAGGGCTTACAGGTTCTATGGACCCTTATTTTGGTAGGAATGTGTGGCATTCCTCTGGAACTCTTCACATGTGGAACCCAAGACAGAAAAGTCCAGAAACTGCATGGGAAAAGGAGGTGGATGAACTTTTTGACAAAGGTGCGCAAGAATTAGACTTTACAAAAAGAGTGAGCATCTATAAAAAGGCCTTCTTGATAATAACCCAGGAGCAACCCATGATATTCATAGCGGTACCCAAAAGCATGTTAGCAGTTTACACCAACAGGTTTGGCAACCTCTTCCCCACAGTATGGGGGTGGTACAAAAGCGAGATGCTCTTTATCAAGTGATGAGCTCCCTTAGCCTCTCACGGAGCGCCTTGGAAGCCTCTTCCCTTATTATGTCAGCCAAGTTTATCGCAGAAAGCTGTTTTTCTACCTGATCCCTTATTACTCTCTCAATTAGTGAATCTATAGACATTTCACGCACCGCGCTTGTGAGCACACTTTCTATAAGCTTCTCAGATAGCACATCCTTTAAGTGCTCTTTTAGTAGCTTTTCTATGTCTACCTCCTTCATCTCAGGGGTTTTTTCTATGGTAGGACTTTCTGGAATTATCTCTTGCTTAGGTTCTTGAGGTAACTCTAAGGGAAAGCTCTCAAGCTCTAATTCTTGCAGAGGCTGTTCTATTTTTTGCTCCTTGAAAAGCTCATCTAAAAGCCCTATGACCTCATCAGACACCTCATAAGTTGGAGTTTCTGCCTTTGCAAGTTCTTTTATCTTTTCTATGGCTTTTGCAAGCTCTGCTTCCCTTGAGAAGGGATACTTGTTAGGAAGGTTTATTTTATCCACATCTATGGTGAAAAGGTCATCTGTGAGAAGTATGTAATGTTTTTGAGCGAGTTCTTCTTTCTGAGACATTTCTACAAGGGTCTTCTGTGCCATCATACCGGAGATGGTATCAAAAACTACTATATCCGCTTGGCTTGCTTTTTCTATGGCATCTTTGGGATTTTTGATATTTGTTATCTCAAAGTCAGCACCGAGCGCCGCCTTTATGGTATCTGTAAGAGTACTGTCAAAGGAAACGATCAGCACTCTCTTTTTATTAGCCTCTGGTGTGTAAGAAGTAGCTTCTTCCTGTTGCTTAAAAGAAGGCACCTCTAACTCTAACTCCGTATCTGGAACCTGAAAAGAAGTCTCTACTTCTTGCACAGGTTCCTCTAAAAGAGCTTGCTTTATATTTGCTATTGCTTCTTCTCTTGCCAGTTTTACTTTCTTTTTCACTGTTATGTTGTTCATGTCAACGGGAAAAAGGTCATCAACAAGCACTATATACTTAGCAGTTTTGAATTTACTTTGATACATTTTGTTAATGTCCTCCTCCGAAATGGAACCAGAGATAGCATCGTATATGATCACATCCGCACTTTGAACTGTGTTTACCGCCTCCTCTCCATTCTTTACATCTATTACCTCGTAATCTTTGAGAACTTCTTTTATGCCTTTCACTAGGCTTTTGTCAAAGGATACAACAAGTACTTTCATGCTTTACCCCCATACTTTTTAAGTATATCATCAAGTATCCCCTTGGCTTTTTCTATACTTTCCTCCGGTATTATCCTGCTTGTGGAGAGCGTTAACCTAAGTGCTTTAATGTGGTTGATAAATTTATCATCTGTAGCTTTCAAAACCTGCTTTTCTTCTGCGGTATAAAGCAAGAAAATGCCCAGCACACAAATTAAAAAACCAGATATAAGCATGCCAAAGGCAGAAGGGTTCTCTATAAAAAAGTACGCATACTCACCTATGTTAGGTTTTTTGGTGTAAATGTATACTTCGTTGCCCTTTTTGTCCCTGTAGACCTCGGAAAAGTACATATTTTCATCAAAGAATTTAAGCACATTGTCCGTGGCTATCACCTTTCCGCTTTGGGTTTTTAGTATGATGGCAGAGTATTCGGGATACACGGACCTTAAAGTGGTATTACCACCGTAAAGGTCAAGGATGAAGTTTGCCACATTTTTGTTTATTTTCTCCTGCCTTGCTTTGATGTAAAGTTCAAAGGAACCTATGCATCCCAAAAGTATAAGAAAAATACCTAACAAACATAAACCAGTCCCGAAAAGCTTTTTCTTCATCATCCACTCACCGTAAGCTTTTCTATGAGCAAAGAAGGAGAGCCAATGTTTGCATAAAAAGTCAAGTCTTTGCCTACACTTACCACTCCTTTCCACAACTCAAGTACATTACCACTTAAAGTGACTCCCCTCACGCTCTTCTCCTTTTTACCTCTCTTATAAATTATACCAGATGCGCCTAAAGAAAAGTCCCCAGAGACGGGGTCCACTGTGTGTAGTCCCATAAGGTCAAGCACTAAAAACACCTCTTGATAATAACTCAGAAGTTCCTCAAGTTGGGCATCTCCGCGCTCTATGTAAAAATTGCTTATCCTACATGAAGGTAGACTTTTGAAACTGTCTCTAATAGAATTACCTGTGGGTTCTATCTTTAGCTTATTTGCGGTGTAAAGGCTGTGAAAGAAACCTTTCAACATACCCCTATCCACAAGCACCTTTCTTCTGCTTTTTATACCTTCCGCATCAAAGGGAAAGCTCATAAAACCTTCGTGCATAGTGCCATCATCAATTATGCTCAAACTCTCAGACGCAACCATCTGTCCTATTCTGTCCTTGAGTAGAGTCCTGTTTTTCAGAAGAGACTCGCCGGAGAACATGTTGCTGAAAGCTTCCAGTAGCATAGCGGATGCGGAGCGAAAGAGGACTACTGGTGTTAGCTTAGTTTCGTAAGGCTCAGGGTTTAGTAAAGATACAGCTTTAAAAACCACCTCCTGAAGCATACCATCAAGGTCCAAGTTTTTGAAACTCCTTGCTCCTCTAAAGTCGTAGGATATGGACGCATCACCCTTATGTTCCGCAACAGCGGATATGGAAGATGTATAAAAGGTAGTCTTATAGTGATACTCAAGACCGCAGGAATTATAACAGTAAACCTCTACCTCTTTTTCTTCTAAACTTATCTTTCTAACACCCTTTATCCTGTCGTCTAAATGCTTTGCCTTCTTCTCTAAGGATATAGTCAAATCTACCTTTTCTTGCAAGGAAAGGTCAGGACCATCATGCACCCAAGACTCACAGTTGGGTTTCTCACAGTTGAAAGAAAAGCCCTGATCCTGAGGAGTGAGCTGGCATATCTCCATAGCTTTTTCCACACAGTCCTTTATGGCTTCTTCCTTTAGGTGTGTGGTATAAGCAAAGCCTATCCTGTTATCCCATAGCACCCTGATGCCAAGTCCAGCATCTGTGGATTGGGACAGACTCTCAAGCTTTTCCTCCGAAACTTCTACAGACTGCTTTTTTGAAGTTTCCAGATAAATCTCGTATTCAAAAGGAGGTTTTACATATTTAGAAACTATGCTTCTTATGTCTTCCATAAACATAGATTTTAACACCGCATTGTATTAAAATTCATTATGGGAGGTATTGAGAAATGCTACCTACGGAGCTTATAGACCTGATGAACAAGCTGGGTGTTTTCCCCTGTGTGCTTGGAACTACAGATAAAGAAGGAAGTATCCACATGACTTTCATAACATGGGTTTACCCTGTAAGTGAGAAAATTTTAAGGTTTGCTCTGAGTTCTGGTTCAAAGAGTGCCAAGAACCTTCAGGAGACAGGAAAGGCATGCTTTATGTTTTTTTCACCCGAAAAAGCCCTTGCGTGCTACGGCAGTGTACAAATGGTGCTTGAAAGGATAGAGGAAGTAAAGTTTCCCGTTTCTGTGTTTGAAATGCGTGTAGATAGAGTTGAGAACAATCTGTTTCCGGGTGCTACCATCACTGGCATTATACCTTTTGCACATACAGGTGATCTGGAAAAGATGGTAGAGCTTGACAATGCTGTGATCGAGGCAATGCGAAGTGTATGAGACTTCTTATCCTTCTTATCCTAGGAGCTTTCTTGTCTTTTCTACCCAACTTAGATACTTACGAGTTTAGAAACGAAGAATCTTTGAGAACTGCGATAGCTTACGAGATGTTTAAAAATTCCAGTTATGCACAACCTTATCTTTTGGGAGAGCCTTATTACAGAAAGCCTCCTCTATTTAACTGGCTTATAGTACTATACTCGTGGTTTTTAGGATGGAGCGAGATCACTGGTAGGGCTGTAAGTCTTACTTTTCTTGTGCTGTGTTCTCTTCTTTTGGTGACTTTTACTCAGTATCTCTTTAGAGACTTAAAGCTATCTCTTCTTTCAGTGCTTATCTTTATAACCTTGGGAAATGTACTTTTCTTTTACGGATACCTTGCAGAGATAGACATAACCTTTACTTTCTTTGTCTTTTCCCTTATGGTGTGTGCCTATATGTGGTCCCAAAAAGACAGCATATTTTGGGTTTTGGCAACTGGCTTTCTGACGGGTTTGGGCGCACTTACAAAAGGCTTACCTTCTTATGCCTTTTACGGACTTACTCTTTTAGCTTTAGGTCTGTATAAGAAGGATTTTAGCCTGGTTTTTAGCAAAAAAGCCATGCTTTCTCACTTAACAAGCCTTCTTTTGCCAACTTTTTGGCTTTTAGACACTCATGACCCAGCTCTTTACCTAAAAAACCTCTTTTACGAAAGCTTTAGCAGGGTAACAGATGATAACTTTTCAAGATGGCATCATATGATTATATTCCCTTTACTTACTTTCAAGGACACACTTCCCAACAGCTTACTCTTTCTCATCGCTATATACTTTCTTTTAAAATACAACAAGTTGGAGTTTCCTCACCCACTGAGAAAGTTGTTTCTTATATTTTTCGTAAATTATCTACCCTATCTTATCTCCAACTCTGCTGGCAGATACATTTTACCCCTTTATCCATTACTTGTCATAGTGTTTTCTTATTACATTAGTCGTGCGTTGGAAAATGTCCACTACAAGAAGATCTTTTATACGACCGTAGGACTTACTCTAATTTTTAGGGTCCTTTACGGATTTTTCTTCTTTCCGTATTATAACGAAAGGGAAGGCTCCAGAAAGGTTATTGCTACTAAGATCATGCGTGTTATTGATCTGAAAAAACCCATCCAGTGTGAATGTCCCCAGGAACTATCTGTATGCCTGTACATAGGTCTTGCTAAAGGTGAGCCTCTCAAAAGAAACATCCCTGATGCGGTTTATTCCATAAGCTGTACAGAAAAAACAAAAGGCGAAACCCTTTTGCGCTTTAACATAAACAGGTCTTATTATATAAATTTAGTGAAATCCCCCCTCACTAGTAGTTCACAACATGAGTGATTTTACAAAGGCAGGTCTTTAGCCACC
>JAPYWJ010000054.1 GCA_028276405.1 Hydrogenobacter sp. | reverse complement strand
TTCCCTCGGGACCATAGCGGAGGGGAAACACCCGGTTTCCATTCCGAACCCGGCAGTTAAGCCCTCCAGCGCCGATGATACTGTGCCGGGCGAACGGCACGGGAAAGTAGGTCGTCCCGGGGGTTTAAAAAAACTCAAAACAAATATCGTATTCTGAACTTTATAAAATAATCTCTTATGCTTATAGCACAAAATGTAAGAAAAAAATACAAGGGAAGAGAAGTTCTCAAAGGTATAGACCTGAGTGTAGATAGGGGACAGATCGTAGGACTTCTTGGTCCTAACGGTGCCGGGAAAACTACTCTATTTAACTGTATTGTGGGTTTTATACCAGTGAATGATGGAAGCATATTTCTGGATGGAAAGGATATAACCCACATGCCAGCACACAGAAGGGCTAAGGAAGGGATAACCTTCCTTCCACAAGAGCATACTATCTTTGAGGACCTTACGGTAATGGAAAACCTCCTTATGTTCCTTGAGTTTTTTGAAGAAAGTAAAGGCGAAAGACAGGCAAGAGCGGAAGGATTACTCACGGACTTTGGACTTTATGATGTTAAAGATATAAAGGCAAAATACATATCAGGCGGACAAAAGAGAAGGCTTGAGATAGCCAGATCACTCATACCAAGGCCTAAGTATATTCTCTTTGACGAGCCTTTTGCAGGAATAGATCCCATATTAGTGGCAGACATAAGGCTCATGATCAAAAATCTCAAATCCCAAAACATAGGTGTGCTTATAACGGATCACAATGTTAGGGAAACAATAAGGATAGTAGATAAGGTTTATATAATATCGGAAGGGAAAATACTTGCAGAAGGTTTACCCCATGAGGTGGTACACCAAGAGGGAGTTAGAGAGGTATACTTAGGAAGTGACTTTTCCCTTTAAAGGGAGTTTTAAAAAGACTGCTTTGAAAAATAAAAGCCAGACAATGGCGTAAGGTATAGCAGAAAGATAGCTAAAAGGAAAACCTAAAGCATCACAAAAAACCATCCAATAAACACTCGCGGGAACAAAAGGAAATAATTTTTTTAAAAGCATTTCATCCACAATGTCTTGAATACTTATATCTCCTTTCTTCTGTATCCAACCGTAAAGTATGCGAGGATATAAGTGTGCCATTCCACCCATTATAGTGATAGCGGTAAAGCCGTACAAAATAAGATCAACATGCACTTTTACCAGAAAAGATATGATGTTTTCGCTTGCCATAAATGTTCCCACCATCATACCAAAAGGAAGAAAGATCATGGCAAGGATAAAGTATCTTATCACCAATGGGATTTCTTTGGGCATGCGCCGACCTGAAAAAACGGAATAAATAATCCATAGAAAATAACCCACAAAAGCTGTAGGAAAGAAACTTACCAAAGCTATGAGTTTGTAATTAAGGGCGTAAAAGGATAAAAGAAATAAAGGTATCGTCATCGAACTTATGTAAAAAAGATACTTTGCGTATTTTATGTTTAATGGCTCCATGTAAAGCATAGGTATCCACGCTAACTGAGTTCCCATCACCGCATTGAGCATAAATCCCAGTGTAAGGGTATGAATAGCTAACTGAAAAGGCACATAACCTACTTGAGAAAGTGGTAAAAAAAGAGATGATAGAAAAAAGTAAAAGTTAGAAAGTCCAAGAAACTTAACGGTTATAGGTTGCCAGTTTCTTATTGAACTAAGTGTATGGAGGACAAATATGAGAGAAACGAAAGCATAAATGAAGCTTGCATAGTAAGTCCAACCCATGTAAAATAAGAAGGAACTTAACAGACTTAAAACAAACACAAAGTAAGAGATAAAAGGAAGTTTCAGAGGTCTATTTTGAGAGTTAGGAATAAGCTGATACATTGCAGACATGATAGTGTGAGCCACAAAACCAAAAACCGCAATTATCCAAACCAGTTCCATTTGGGTGTTTGCAGACTTGTAGGCAAGGGAAACAAACAGGTCCAGAAGGGCAAGAAGGAAGAAGAGAGGACTTACCTTTGAAATGTAAAACATAAAATTAATAGTAAATAACCACTTATATTTTGTCAAGGTGGATGTATTTTTATAGGGTCGTGTATAATTTAAATATTACTCATGTTTCTGGGCATACTAAAGCTGGACCTTTTCTTTCCCGGGAACCGCTCCTTGAAAGAGAAGAGATACTATCTTAGGTCTATTAAAGACCGTGTAAAGTCAAGTTTTAATGTTTCCGTTGCAGAGGTAGACTACCATGATCTTTGGCAGAGGTCCCAGTTAGCTATAGTTTGCGTAGGTGTAGAAAGATCCTTGGTAGAGGAAACCCTCTCCAAGGTGAGGAACTTCCTTGACAAAAATTACCCCGAGTTCATACTAGGTATGAATTTGGAATTCATAAAAGTTTGAATTAGCCAAATATGAGTATTTGTTCTTCCCTAAATTTTCCCTTTATGAGCTCCCAGCTTTTGTAGGATACCACTTTGCCTTTGCTTACAGAGAGTATGATGTAAGACCAACCTTCAAAGGCTCTTTCTTCATCAAACTGGGATGGTCTGTCTGGATGATCTGGATGGGAGTGATAAACCCCTACTATCTCAAGACCAAAATTTTTAGCTTTTTCCTCCCCTTTAAGGTAATCCTTAGGGTGTATTTCATATCTGTCGTTTTTCCTCTCTGCGTTAGCATTAGGAGTTTCAAAGGCTCCAAAGACAGTTCTTGTCTCACCCTCAGCCTTTCCCAAAAGAAGTCCACATGTTTCATAAGGGTAATCTCTTTCTGCCTGAGCTATGATCTTTTGTAAGGCTGATCCCTTTATCCTCAGCATGTTTTATTTTACACCATAGCAAATTTGGTGAGAAGTTCCGCTATCTGTACCGCGTTGGTAGCCGCACCCTTCCGTATGTTGTCTGCGGTTATCCACATAGAAAGACCTGGCTCAAAAACTAAGTCCCTTCTTACCCTTCCTACAAAAACTTCGTCCCTTCCTGCAACATCCAAAGGTGTAGGATAGTCTTCGTATAAGATGACTCCCTTTGCTTTTGAAAGTATGTACTTTGCTTCTTCAACGCTTAGGTCATTTTTTAACTTTATACTTACCGCTTCCGAATGTCCGTAAAACACAGGAACTCTTACCGTTGTAGCAGAAACCTTTATCTCTGGATCGTGCATGATCTTACGGGTTTCGTTTAACATCTTCATTTCCTCTTTTGTATAACCATTCTCTGTAAAAACATCTATCTGAGGTATTACATTGAAAGCTATCTTTTTGGGCAAAGCTTTTGGATGGGGCGTATCCGTATCCTCACACCAAGCTTTCACTTGCTCTTGTAACTCCTTTATAGCTTTTGCACCTGCACCTGATACAGATTGGTATGTAGAAACTACGATAGCTTCTATACCTGCAACATCGTATATGGGTTTTAGGGCTACAACCATCTGTATAGTAGAGCAATTAGGATTGGCTATTATCCCTTTATGATCTTTAACATCTTCGGGGTTTACTTCTGGTACCACAAGGGGCACATGAGGTTCAAGCCTCCATGCAGAGGAATTATCTATAACTGTCGCTCCATCAAATGCAAATCTTGGCGCATACTCCTTGCTTACGGAACTTCCCGCAGAAAAAAGTGCTATATCAATACCTTTAAAATCCGTTCTTTTGTTAAGAGCTTGAACCTTTATTTTCTCACCTTTGAAGGTCAAAAG
>JAPYWJ010000053.1 GCA_028276405.1 Hydrogenobacter sp. | reverse complement strand
GGGGTCTTATAGACCACAAGAGAGCCTACAGTCTTTTAAAGCCCATAGCAGACACCTTCAGGGAGCAGTTCTACACAGAGAGGCTCTACCATAAGGTGTTTGCCAAAGGCTATCTGATGGTGTCTAAAGGGTTGTATTATGTAGGAGATAGGCTTACCGTAGATGGTTTTATAAACCTTCTGAGCTTTTTATACTTCAAAGTAGTCAGGTTTTTGTGGATGAAGTTGGACATCATGGTGGTAGACTTACTTATAAATGGTGTGGCAAAGTTTTCCTTCAAAACAGGAAAACGCATAAGAAGTTTGCAAACAGGCCTTTTGAACAACTATGTTCTGTTTTTGCTCATTGGTATAATCTTCATACTTGGTGTTATAACCTACTCCCTGAGGTGAAGTCATGGAAAAGCTTGGGGCACAGTTTCCGCTCATATCCGTGAGTATGATTATACCTATTTTAGGAAGCCTTTTTGTCCTTTTACTTCCCGAAAGGTTCACCAAAGGGGTAAGTTTTCTGTCAACAGGAATAAGCTTCTTTGTAGCCTTATGTTCTCTGATGTTTTTTGATTTCTCAAAAGGTGAAAGGGTGCAATTTTACGAACAGTATCCCATCATTCCTGAGTTAGGAATAAATCTCTCCTTAGGGCTTGATGGACTTTCCATGCTTATGTACCTTCTTACTGCGCTCGTTTCTTTCGTTGCTGTGCTTTGGTCTGTAAGGGATAGGCAGATAGACCACAGAATAAAAGAGTACTTTTTATGTTTTTTGCTTACTGAAACCTTCCTTATAGGTGTGTTTTCAAGCTGGGACCTTATAGTTTTTTATGTTTTTTATGAGCTTACATTAGTACCTATGCTTTTTGTGATAGGTATATGGGGCTATAAGCTCAGGTTGTATTCTGCTTACAAGTTCTTTATATACATATTTATTTCTTCGTTGTTTTTGCTTTTGGGCATAGTTAGCCTTGCGGTGCAACATTACAAGCTTTTTGGTCGTTTTTCCTTTAGCTATTTTGACCTTATGAACAACGACTACTCCCTTTGGTTGGGTGTATTTCTGTTTATGCTCTTTTTCGTAGCCTTTGCGGTGAAAACACCCATAGTACCCTTCCATACTTGGCTCCCAGACGCTCACGGAGAAGCTCCTACCGCTGGTTCAGTGGTGCTTGCAGCGATACTTTTAAAGATGGGAACTTATGCCCTTTTCAGGTTCAATATAGGGCTATTTCCAAAAGTAGTAGTTTTCTTAATGCCACTGCTAGTTCTGTGGGGTATATTCTCTATAGTAATGGCCTCTTGGTTTACCATAAGTCAGAATAATCTCAAAAGGTTTGTAGCTTACTCCTCCGTAAGCCATATGGGTTTTGTGGTTACAGGTATGTTTTTATTGAATCTGGAGGGCTTTAGGGCAAGCATAGTGGAGATGTTTGCACACGGACTTACATCCGCTTCTCTCTTTATGATTGCAGGATTTATATACAACAGGCTTCACAGCTTTAACATGGATGCGCTTAAGGGAAGTGCCAAGTTCATGCCTGCCTTTGCTATAATCACTGTCATAACCGCTTATTCTTCTATGGGTCTTCCGGGTGGCTCTTCCTTTTGGGGTAAGTTCCTCACTGTGCTTTCCGCAAGAGAGTACACAACGCAGTTGGCTCTTTTGGTTATTGCGGGCGCTTTCTTCAGCGCAGTTTATGTGCTCTACTTCATGAAAGTCCTCTTTTTGGATGCTAAAGAAGAGAGCAGATTGGTACATTTTACGGACATAAGAGGTTTTAAGTTATCTGCCTTTTTACTTCTTCTCATCCCCATGTTTATGGTAGGATTATTACCCTCTCTGTTTTTCAACATCTTTGATATGTCTGCAAAAAAGCTCTTACTTTCTGTAATGCACAAATTGATAGGAGGATAGGAGACGAATGGAACTTAAGGACTTGATAGGTAGCATAGAACTTCCAAAGATCACACTGATGTTGCCAGAACTTATAGTGCTTATAACGGGCTTTTTGCTCTTCACCATTGATCTTGTCAGCAAGAAAGCTAACCATAAGCTGTACATAGGGATAAGCTTGGTAGGTTATTTTATCGCCGTGTTTTACATAGCCTTAAACCCTTACTTGTTAGGAAGTACCTTCTATGGTCTTTATGTAAGGGACTACTTCTCTTCCTTTCTGCAGTTTTTTATGATACTTTTGACTATATTTGTCCTTGCTTTCACTTACCGCTACTATAGACAAAAACTTTCACTCTACAGGGAGTTTTATTACATACTCTCCTTTGCCTTAGTGAGTGCCATGTTTTTAGCATCTTCCTATAACTTGATCACTCTCTATGTAGCCTTAGAAGGTGTTTCCATATCTTTTTACATACTTACCGCTCTTTTGAGGGGTGATTTCAATGCAAAAGAAGGAGCTTTTAAGTATCTCATATTAGGTGGTTTAAGTGTGGCTTTGGCTTCGTATGGTGCAGCTTTTATGTACATCTATGCAGGATCTCTTGACCTTCAAAAGATACTCACCTATTCTGGACAGAACAAGGACCTTCTGATACTTGGACTGGTCTTTTTCCTTATAGGATTTGCCATAAAGATAGGTGCTGTCCCTTTCCACTTTTGGCTTCCCGACGCCTACCAGGGTGCACCTACGCCTATAACGGCCTACATGGCTTCTGTAGGAAAGCTCGCATTTTTTGCCCCCGTTGTGAGGATAATGCCCTTAATTCAAGAACACTTCTCTTACGCGTGGGTGATAACTGTGGGAATTATATCTGCTACCACCATGCTTTACGGAAACTTAGTCGCTCTTGTACAAAAGGATGTGAAAAGGCTTCTTGCTTACTCCTCCATAGCTCATTCGGGATACATACTTGCAGGTATATCCGTTGCGAAAGCCATAGGCTTAAAAGCGGTTCTTTACTTCCTGATAGCCTATGCTCTTATGGGTGCTGGTTCCTTCCTCCTTTTGGCACTCTTAGAGAGACATCCTCAGTGGCAAAACAAAATGGAGGAGTTTTCAGGACTACGCTTTAGTATGCCATGGATAGCAGTATCCTTTATGATATTCATGTTCTCTCTTTTGGGTGTGCCCCCTTCAGTAGGTTTTGTGGGAAAGGCTCTCGTATTTACCGCTTTGTCCTTCGACAGACTTTGGTGGTTAGCATTTATTATGATACTCGCCACAGGTATATCCACAGGCTATTATGTTAGGTTAGTGGTTCTCACTTTTATGAAGGACAGCAGTAGGTCTATCAAAGTAGAGAGTTCCCTTGCAGAAAAAGTGGTGCTCTTTGTGCTGACCCTTTCCCTTGTCATTTTGGGTGCTGTGCCTATAATAATATGGAACTTTGCCAGTCAGTCTGCAGACATACTTTTCAAGAGGTAGTGGTATGGATTACATGGGGTTTTTAATATTTTTAGGTGTGATGGTGGTGCTTTCTTTGCTTCTCATATCCTTGAACTCTCTGCTTGGTCCCAAAACCCCAGAAAGTATGGAAGATTACCCTTACGAGTGTGGGGTTCCTCTTTATGACATCAGCGCTCAGTCTACCTTTCACCAAGGTTATTACCTCCTTGGACTTTTGCTACTCCTTTTTGACATAGAGGCTGCCTTTCTGTTTCCCTGGACAGTAGTTTACAAGCACCTGGGAATCTTCGGTTTTATTGAAATGTTTCTTTTTGTACTAATACTTACCTACGGACTTTTGTATGCTTGGAGAAAAGGTGCCTTAGATTGGCAGTTTGAAGAAGAGG
>JAPYWJ010000052.1 GCA_028276405.1 Hydrogenobacter sp. | reverse complement strand
GCTTGAGGTGGAGCTAATACAACCCATAGCGATGGAAGAGGGGCTTAGGTTTGCCATAAGGGAAGGAGGCAGGACTGTAGGCGCTGGTGTGGTTACCCAAATCATCGATTGAGAGGTGGAAAGATGGCAAATGTAAGGGAAGTTGTAGTATTGGCATGTACAGAATGCAAAAGAAGGAATTACTCTACCACTAAGAACAAGCAGAAACATCCTCAGAGAATGGAGCTAAGAAAGTACTGCAAGTGGTGTAAAAAACACACTCTGCATAGAGAAGTAAAGTAGGGGCACTAGCTCAATTGGCAGAGCGCGGGACTCCAAATCCCGCGGTTGGGGGTTCGAGTCCTCCGTGCCCCGCATGGAGAAATTAGCATGGAGAAGATAAAGAACTTTATTAAAGGCGTAAAGCAGGAAGTGCATCGCGTATCGTGGCCTGACAAAAAATTGGTGACAAAAGCCACCATAAGTGTTATAATATTCTCTTTGTTTATAGGGATATACTTGTGGCTTTTGGATATTGGTTTTACAAGAATGGTACAATTTGTACTCTCTCTAAGAGGTAGCTGATGGGTGAGTTTAAATGGTATGCATTGCAAGTTGAGGCTGGTAAAGAGGCTACCGCAAGGGAAAACCTTCTAAAGGTTATACAGTTAGAAGGTCTGCAGGATTATGTAGAGGATGTGGTAGTGCCTGCAGAAGAAAAGGTAGTTATAAGAACACAAGGCAAGGAAAAGTATAGGCTCTCCTTGAGAGGAAACAACAGGGATTTAAGCGTACTTGGAAAAAAAGGAGTGACCACCTTTAGGATATCGGACGGCGAAGTTAAAGTTATTGAAAGCGTAGAAGGAGATACATGCTTAGAGGCTCCTCCCATATCGAAGCCAGGGCAAAAAATAAGCTGTAAAGAAAACAAGGTGGAGGCTAAGATCATCCTTGAGTCGAAGATGTTCCCCGGATACCTGCTTATAAGAGCAGATATGAACGATGCCCTTTTGAGAGCCATAGAGAAGACACCTCATGTTTATAGACCCGTTTTGGTAGGTGGAAGGGTAGCACCCATAGATGAGAAAGAAGTGGAAAGGATAATAAGCTTTGTGAAGAAAGGTGTAAGACCTCTGCGTGTCCTTTTTGAAAAGGGAGATCAAGTAAGAGTAATAGAAGGACCTTTCATGAACTTCACCGGCACAGTGGAGGAAGTGCATCCCGAAAGGGAAAAGGTTGTGGTGCTTATAAGCATATTTGGAAGGCTTACACCTGTAGAGCTTGACTTTTCACAGATAGAGAAGCTTTAGGAGGAGAAATATGGCTAAGAAGGTAAGCGCCGTTGTTGAACTTATGTTACCAGCACAGCAGGCAACACCCGCACCACCTGTTGGTCCGGCTCTTGGTCAGCACGGTGTTAATATAATGGAGTTTGTCAAGCAGTTCAATGCAGCGAGCAAGGAGTTTGAACCCGGCACAGTAGTCCCCGTGGTCATTACCATATATCAGGATAGAAGCTTCACTTTTATAATGAAAACTCCGCCTGCTTCTTACCTTCTTAAGAAAGCTGCAAAAGTGCAAAAAGGTTCAGGTGATCCAAAAAAGCAAAAAGTAGGTAAGATCACAGTAGACCAACTCAGGGAGATAGCTAATATAAAATTAAAAGATATGAACACTAAGGATATAAACGCAGCTATGAGGACTATAGCAGGAACAGCTAAAAGCATGGGAATAGAGATAGAAGGATGGAAGGAGTAGAGCTATGAGAAGAGGTAAGAGATACACAAAGGCTTTACAGCTTTTGGATAAGACAAAGCACTACACCTTGGAGGAAGCGGTTGACATTCTCAAAAAGATAAAAGAAACTGCTGGTGCCAAGTTTGATGAGACTGTAGAGCTTGCGGTAAGGCTCGGCGTTGACCCCAAGTATGCAGATCAGATGGTAAGAGGTTCTTTGGTGCTTCCCCATGGTCTTGGGAAAGAGGTCAAGGTGTTGGTCTTGGCGGAAGGTGAACAGCAAAAGATAGCTCAGTCAGCTGGAGCGGATTTTGTAGGAGGAGAAGACCTGATAAACAAAATACTCAAAGAGGAGTGGGTAGATTACCATGTGGTTATAGCAACGCCCGAGATCATGCCCAAAGTAGCCAAGCTGGGAAAGATCTTAGGTCCAAAGGGTCTCATGCCCAATCCTAAGACGGGTACAGTCACTAACAACATAAAACAGGCTGTAGAAGATGCCAAAAGGGGAAGAGTAGAGTTCAGAGTGGACAAGACGGGCAATGTGCATATGTCCATAGGAAAGGTCTCCTTTGACAAGGAAAAGCTACTGCAGAACGCCTACGCGGCAATAGACGCTATAGTAAAGGCAAAACCACCAGGTGCAAAAGGTCAGTATGTGAGAAGCATAACCCTCTCCAGTACTATGAGCCCAGGTATTAAAGTGGATGTGACCCAGACCCTCAGAAGACTTCAAGAGCTTGCAGCCTAAGGAGGTAAATCATGGAAAGAAAAAGCTGGCAGGAAAAAGCTCAAAAGGTAAAGAGCTACAAAGAGCGCGTGGAGAGATCCAACCTTATGGTGTTTTTGAACTTCGTAAGCATAGATGCACAGTCCATGTCCAAACTCAGAGGTGATATTAAGTCTGCAGGAGGTGAGCTTTTAGTAGGTAAAAATACCTTACTTTATAGAGCATTTATGGACACTGCGTTATCAGACCACAGAGAGGTACTCGTGGGACCAACTGCTGTGGTGTTTTCCTACAAAGACCCCGTCCTTACCGCAAAAACAGTTTACGAGTTTCTCAAAGAGCTCAATAAAGACAACCCTTTAGAAAAAGTAAAAGGTGGCTACATGCAAGGGAGGTTTCTAAGACCTGAAGATATTAAATCCCTTGCAGAACTACCACCTATGGAGGTGCTTGTATCCAAATTGATGGGTACCCTTCAGGCACCTCTGGTTAACTTGATAATGGCTCTGAAGGCTATGCCTCAGAAGCTTGTTTTGACACTGAAAGCTTTGGAAGAGAAAAAAACTTAAAGGAGGTTAAAAATGGCTACGCTTACCATTGACGAGATAGTGGAAGCTATTGGCAACATGACCCTTCTTGAGGTTGCCGAGCTCGTAAAGAAGTTAGAGGAAAAGTTCGGTGTGTCAGCAGCTATGGTGGCTGCTGCTCCAGCTGTGGGAGCCCCAGCGGGACCTGCGCCTGCTCCTGCAGAAGAAAAGACGGAGTTTGATGTGATCCTCAAAAGTGCAGGAGCTAACAAGATAAATGTTATAAAGGTGGTCAGGGAAATAACTGGGCTTGGTCTTAAAGAAGCAAAGGACCTCGTCGAATCAGCTCCCAAACCTGTTAAAGAAGGAGTTTCTAAGGAAGAAGCAGAAAACATAAAGAAGAAGCTGGAAGAAGCTGGTGCACAAGTAGAGATAAAGTAAGCCTCAAGCTAAGTATGGAAATTCAAGGGGTCTCACCCTCCTGCGCAAAGCGGGGGGTTTCTTTTTTTCTAAGGCTGTTCTAAAAATCTACCATAGCCATTAAGCGTAGCTATAGTGCAAGATACCAGACAGAAATAACAAAAATAAGTAAGTCGCAAGCACCCAGAAGTTCCAAAGAATAGCACAGGCAATGGATGCCTTCCTTGCCAAATCCTCCCTCAGCAATTTAAAGCTTGAACCAATCTTCTGCTTTATGCTACCAAACAACTGTTCTATCCTATACCTCATCTTCCCGTATCTCTTCCAATTCTCCTTAGACAGCTTTCTCAAAGGATGTCTTATACTCATCCTCATAGTCTCCTTAATCCTTATGGCTGGTTCAAACCCTCTATCCAAAAGGCTTTCTATAATATCTACCGCATCGTAGCCTTTATCCGCTATAAAAGGTAGTCCTTTTTGAGGTTCTAATCTCTTTAACGCCTTTCTCAACATCTCAATCTCACTCTCGTAAGGTCCT
>JAPYWJ010000051.1 GCA_028276405.1 Hydrogenobacter sp. | reverse complement strand
ATCACGCCCAAGGACTATGTGGGAAACATAATGAGTCTCTGTCAAGAGAAGCGAGGCACCCAAAAGAAGTTTCTCTATCTTGATCAGAATACGGTCATGCTTGAATACGAAATGCCCCTAAGTGAGGTCATCATGGATTTCCATGACAAAATTAAGGGTGTTTCAAAAGGCTATGCATCTTACGATTATGAGTTTTTAGGGTTCAAAGAAGAGGATTTGGTAAAGCTAAATGTGTTTATAAACAATGAGCCTGTAGATGCGCTTTCTTTCATAGTTCACAGAGATAAAGCCTACAGAAGGGCAAGGCAACTGGTGGAGAAGCTAAAGGAAGTGATCCCAAGACAGCTCTTTGAGGTTAAGGTTCAGGCAGGTATAGGCAGCAAGATCATAGCGTCCGAAAGAATACCTCCATTGAGAGCAAATGTGACCGCAAAGTGCTATGGTGGAGACATCACAAGGAAGAAAAAGCTTTTGGAAAAGCAAAAGGAAGGGAAAAAGAGATTAAAACAGTTTGGAAAGGTAGAGCTCCCTCAAGAAGCCTTTCTAACAGTACTGAAAGTAGAGTGATTGAGATGGTCGCTCTCTGAGGCTGTTCTGAAAATCCCATCTCGGGACCGTCCCCCCAGCGGATAAGGGAACTAACCCTTTCCTCACCCTGTCCCACGCTCCCTTACGGGAGGGGAAGAGTCTTTGCCTCCCAAGAACAGGGAAAAGAAGGGCTACTTCAGAACCTGCTGGGCGGTGGCAAGGATTATAAAATCCTTCCCGTCTTCAGGGTTCCTTCCATTGGTCCCACAACGGGCACCCAGCAACCTCTGAAAGCTTCTCGTAAGAAAAATTATATCACTTCTCAGGAACTTTTCAATAGGTTTGTATTTTTAGAACAGCCTTGTCGCTCTCTTGACTTTTAGTTAATTGAGAATTATTATCATTAAAGGAGGTCTCTGTGTATGGATAAGGTATACATATTTGACACTACCTTAAGGGATGGAGAACAAGCACCAGGCTTTTCTATGACTACTGACAAAAAACTTCAGATGGCACACCAGCTTGCAAAACTCGGTGTAGATATCATAGAAGCGGGTTTTGCAGCAGCGTCTAAAGGAGACTTTGATAGTGTTAGGCTTGTAGCTTTGGAGGTAGATGGTCCTGTTATATGTTCCCTTGCAAGGGCTTTGGAAAAGGACATAGAGCTTGCGGGGGAAGCGTTAAAACCAGCAAAAAGAAGAAGGATACACACCTTTATAGCAACATCAGAAATACACATGAAGTACAAACTACGCATGTTGCCAGAAGAAGTTCTTGAGAGAACAAAAAAAGCCGTAGAATTTGCAAGAAAGTTTACGGATGATGTGGAGTTTTCGTGTGAAGACGCTACAAGAAGTCAGAGGGAATTTCTTTACAGGGTGATAGAAACTGCCATAAAGGCTGGTGCCACCGTGATAAACATACCAGACACAGTAGGATATGCAGTCCCAGAGGAGTTTGCTCAGCTTATAGAGGACATAAAGGACCATGTACCCAACATAGATAAAGCCATCATAAGCGTGCACTGTCATGACGACCTTGGTATGGCTGTTGCAAACTCTCTTATGGCGGTGAAACACGGTGTGAGGCAAGTAGAATGTACCATAAACGGTATAGGGGAAAGGGCAGGTAATGCTGCTCTTGAAGAGATAGTTATGGCAATAAAAGTGCGCAAAGACTTCTTTGGTGGGCTTTACACAGACATAAACACAAAGGAGATATACAAAACCAGTAGACTACTTTGTAGGATAACAGGGTCCTTCGTACAGCCTAATAAGGCAGTAGTAGGAGATAACGCTTTTGCTCACGAATCTGGCATACATCAGCACGGCGTTCTTGCAAACCCCCTTACTTACGAAATAATGAGTCCAGAAGATGTGGGCTTTCCTTCAACGAGGATCATACTAGGCAAGCACTCAGGAAGGCACGCACTCAAGCGCAGATTAAGTCAGCTGGGTTTTCAACTGAGCGACCAAGATATAGAGAGAGTTTTTGAGAAGTTCAAGGCTCTCGCAGACAAGAAAAAAGAAGTTTACGATGAAGATTTGGAATCTCTCATATACGAAGAGTTCATGAAGGTGGAGGAAGAAGAGCCTATAAAGGTAAAGCACTATCAAGTACAGACAGGAGAAAACCTTCTTCCTACTGCTACCGTGGTGCTCACATTAAACGGTGAAGAGAGAACTGCAACCTCTACGGGGAATGGTCCTGTAGATGCGGTGATAAAAGCTATACAAAGAGCTCTTGGTATAGAACCCAAGCTGTTGGACTTTTCCATAAAGGCGCTTACTCCCAACACGGATGCTCAGGCAGAAGCCCGCTTGGTAGTAGAGCTTGACGGTGTGAAAGCTTCTGGAAGAGGAGTAGATACAGACATCATCAAAGCGAGCGTAAATGGTTTTGTGGATGCTCTAAATAGAGCCATCATGAGAAGAAATTACATAATTTCTAAGGAGAAGATAAGAGAAGAAGGGACGGTATAATAGTAATATGCAGGACCCAAAGAAGGAAAAAACACTTCAAAGATACTACAAACCCATACAAGTAGATGAACTTAGAAAGCTGTTTTTTAAAAAAATCTCCTCTGTACCGCCTACAATGGAATATGTGAGAAATCTAATACTCGATGTGAAGCTTCTGTTTAGGATATTGAGCGACCCAAACTTTGACCTGCAGGAATCTGCAAAAAGAGATTTTACCTCTGCCCTTCTATACTTTATAGAAAGCAAGGACTCCATTCCCGACTGGATACCACTTATAGGTTTATGGGACGACTATAAACTCATAAGGTATGTGAAGGAAAAGCATAGGCACGAGATAGAAAGGTACTTCTCTCAGGTCAAATATTTTGTAGCTAACTACTTCTGATGGTAAGGTTTATTTTTGTAAGGCTTTTGCAGTCAGTTATTACCCTTATGGGGGTGACCTTCTTCTCCTTTCTTATTATAAAAATGGCACCGGGAGATTACTTAGACCAGCTTAGGCTCAATCCACAGGTATCAGCGGAAACCATAGAGCTTCTCAAAAAACAGTACGGTTTGGATAAGCCCCTGTTAGTTCAGTACCTTAAGTGGCTCAAATCCGCAGTAACCTTTGATTTGGGATACTCCTTTCAGTACCACGCTCCTGTGTTAGAGCTTATAAAAGAAAGGATAGGCAATACTTTACTGCTGACGCTTAGCTCTGCTGTGCTGTCTTGGTTTTTTGCTCTTACTCTTGGCTTTTTAGCAGGTTTTAAGGAAGGCTCTTGGGTAGATAAGCTCATAAAAGCATACGCTTACACCTTTATGTCTTTTCCCTCCTTTTTCTTGGCTTTTATACTTCTATTGGTGGTATCTAAGACGGGAATTCTCCCTGTTGGCGGTATGCACAGTGCTGGGTTTGAGCGTATGAGTCTGTTTGAGAGAACTTTTGACCTTTTAAAGCACGCTGTTGTACCCGTTCTTACATTAAGCCTAGTTTCAACTGCAAGTATGGTTAGGCTTGTAAGGAGCAGCGTGATAGAAATACTCAACAGCCCCATGGTGCTCTTTCTGAAAGCAAAGGGATTACCCAAAAGGGTCATGATAAAACACATCTTTAAGAATGTGATGAACCCATTTACTACTCTGATAGGCTACGAGATTGCAGGGCTCCTTTCGGGTGCTGCTCTCATAGAGATAATAGTAGGCTGGCCAGGTCTTGGAACTCTTATGCTGGATGCAGTATTATCTCAAGACCTTTTCTTGGTTATGGGAGGACTATACATAGGAACCATTATGCTACTGCTTGGAAACCTCATAGCAGATATACTCCTTGCTGTGTTGGATCCTCGTATAAGAGAAAGGGAATTAATAGGCAGATGATCTTAATAGAAAATTTATACGGTTCTGCTACAATGGTGCTCCATGAAGTTTATTCTTGTCCTTTTTTTTGTAAGCCTTGCTTTTTCAGAGGAGATAAGTCTTTTTGATGCAATAAAACTACTAAGAGAAAGAAACTACGACTTTAAAATATCCCTTTACGAAATTAAAAAGAGCCAAGGGGCCTATCTACAGGCTGGATTGCTCCAAAACCCTAC
>JAPYWJ010000031.1 GCA_028276405.1 Hydrogenobacter sp. | reverse complement strand
GTTCCGAGCCCACCGTGTGGGATGGTGACTTCTTTTTATCTTCAACAACAATCTCAATTTCGTCCCAGTTCCGAGCCCACCGTGTGGGATGGTGACCAATTATGAGGCATGTTTGTTTCTTTCAATAGAAAGGTTCCGAGCCCACCGTGTGGGATGGTGACATGACGATGTTTCTCAGCTTCTCTTCAGAAATCTGAGTTCCGAGCCCACCGTGTGGGATGGTGACAGCATAAACTCAATTAGCTTGCCCATTGGATGGCCTCCGTTCCGAGCCCACCGTGTGGGATGGTGACTTCTTTTTATCTTCAACAACAATCTCAATTTCGTCCCAGTTCCGAGCCCACCGTGTGGGATGGTGACTGAGTTAGCTCTTAGCTTATCAAGGAGCCCATGTTAGATGTAAGTGGGCGGATAAATTATATGTTCTATGAGGAAACTTATAGTAGTGCCTGCAAGGCTATCTTCTACACGGCTCAAAGAAAAGCCCTTGAAGGTATTGGCTGGAAAGCCGTTGATAAGGTGGGTAGTGGAAGGCTGTTTAAAAACGGGTGAGGAAGTGCTTTTGGCAACAGACAGTGAAAGGATAGCAAGCGTGGTTAAGGACCTTCCCGTTAAGGTAGTTTATACACCAGCAGAGCTACCCTCTGGAAGTGATAGAGTAGCTTACGCAGTAAAAGAAGAAGATGTGGATTATGTTATCAATTATCAAGGGGATGAGCCTTTTGTGTATCCAGAGGATGTAAGCAGGCTTTTTAATGCCCTTGAGGATTTTCCTGTTGCCACCTTAGCCATGAAGGACCAAAAGACTTATAGAGACCCTGCATCCGTAAAGGTGGTGCTTGCAAAAGATGGAACCGCTCTTTACTTTTCAAGAAGTCCTATACCCTTCTTTGTAAATACTTCATCCAAGATATATCCTCTCAAACATGTAGGCATATACGCCTTTAGAAAGGAGGTCCTTATGGAGTTTACCCGTTGGGAGAGGGGAGAACTTGAAAAGAGGGAATCCTTAGAACAGCTGAGGCTCTTAGAGAATGGAGTAAAAATAAAAGTACTTTTGACCCAAAACTACTATCACGGAGTGGATACACAAGAAGATGCTAAGCTTGTATCAGAAATACTGCTTAAAAGCTTTACCAAGTGATGTTTTTAATTGAAATTTTTTCCAAAAGTGTTATCTTAAATAAACACACGGTAGTAAAAATCCATGGTTAGGCATAGAGAACCTATTATTGCTATAGCAACACCTTACGGTGAGAGTGCTGTGGGCATGCTTAGAATGTCAGGTACTGGTCTTTGGGAAAAGGTGGAAAAACACATACAACTAAAAGGCAAGCTAAAATCTCGCTATGCGCACCTTTTCAAACTTATAGACCATGGTCAACTGATCGATGAAGGAATACTTATATACTACAAGGCACCCCATTCCTATACTGGCGAGGATATGATAGAGATGTATTTGCACGGAAATCCCCTTATACTCAAGAGAGCTTTAGAGGTCTTTTTGAAAGAAGGCATAAGGCTTGCAGAGCCGGGGGAGTTTACCAAAAGAGCCTTTCTCAACGGGAAGCTTGATATAACACAAGCAGAGGCTGTTGCGGACCTTATAAGTGCTAAGACAGACCTTGCAAGACAAGTAGCTCTAAGACAGCTACAGGGTGAACTTTCCAAACACATAAATCCCCTAAGAGAAAGATTAATAGAGCTTTTGGCTTATGTAGAGGCGGATATAGAGTTTGCTGAGCAAGACATTCCTACCATAAAGAAAGAACAGATGGTTGAACTTCTTACCCTTATAATGGAAAGCATAAACAGTTTGCTATCAACTGTCAAAGTAGGTGAGTTCATCAGAAGAGGCATAAATTTAGCTATAGTGGGAAAGCCAAATGTGGGTAAATCTTCTTTGTTTAACGCGCTTCTTGGCACAGAAAGAGCAATAGTTACACACATACCAGGAACAACGAGGGATTTTCTGCAGGAGCAGGTGCACTTAGAAGGAATACCTATAAATCTTATAGACACTGCGGGAATAAGAGAAGCTAAAGACCAAGTAGAGGCAATAGGAATACAAAGAAGCCTATCCGCTTTGGCATCCGCAGACTTGGTACTTTTTGTGGTTGATGCTTCAAAACCCCTTGAAGAAGAAGATTGGAGAGTTTATAATTTGATCAAACAAAAAGACCATATAAAAGTGTTGAATAAGATGGATTTAGGATTAGACTCTTCTGTGAAGAAGATCTTTTCAGACGGTGTTTGTGTAAGCGCAAAAAATGGACAAGGCATGCAAGAGCTTAAAAAACTCATACTTGAAAAAGCAGGAGCTTTTGGTTATGACGGTATGATGGTGTACTTGTCTGTGCGCCATGGAGAGTTGTTAAGAATGTCCTTGGGTGTTTTGGAACCCCTCTTGCAAAGGTTAAAGGCTGAAGATCTGTCTCCTGAAATAGTAGCCTTAGAGCTTAGAGAAGCCCTGAGTTATCTTGACCAGATAGTGGGAGCCATCACTACCGAGGATATGCTTAGTGAAATATTCTCAAGATTTTGCATAGGGAAATAAAAAGGAGGATCTGTGATGGAACAAGAGACACAAACTACTCAGGAAAAAAAGACCTACTCTTACGAAGAGCTTAGAAAAATGTCCTTAGGAGAGCTTCAAAGGATAGGAAGGGAGCTTGAC
This sequence comes from Hydrogenobacter sp., assembly GCA_028276405.1. Lineage (GTDB taxonomy): Bacteria > Aquificota > Aquificia > Aquificales > Aquificaceae > Hydrogenobacter. The sequence goes on along the minus strand of JAPYWJ010000031.1, from coordinate 15,092 downwards.
CTATCAAGAGTGACAGGCTTAAGAAAAGAGGAGCTTATAGAGAAGATACTCACCACTCAAGCAAAGGAAGAAGGACTAAACTTTGTAAAAGGGGTGCTGGAAATCCTTCCTGAAAGCTACGGCTTTATAAGAAGCGCGGAAAATAACTACATGCCAAGCTCTACTGACATTTATGTATCACCTTCACAAATAAAGAAGTTTGGGTTAAGGACGGGTGATACCATAATAGGCTTTGCAAGACCACCTCAGGAGAAAGAAAAATATCAAGCCCTCATAAAGATAGAATCAGTAAACGGCTTGCCACCAGACCCAGAGGTTCTGAGAAACAGACCTCTTTTTGAAAAACTCACACCATACCATCCCACCCAAAGATTCAACTTGGAAGTATCACCTACGGAGCTTTCCACAAGGGTTGTGAGCCTTTTGACTCCTATAGGGAAAGGTCAGAGGGGACTCATAGTAGCTCCTCCAAAGGCAGGCAAAACCGTTCTACTTCAGAAGATAGCAAAAGCACTCATCCAAAATCACCCAGAGGTGCACCTTATCATACTGCTTATTGATGAACGCCCAGAAGAAGTCACGGAGATGAGGAGAATAGTAGGTGATGGAGCAGAAGTAGTGGCATCAACTTTTGACGAGCCTCCAGAAAGGCACATGCAAGTAGCAGAGCTTGTAGTAGAAAAGGCAAAAAGACTTGTAGAGCTCAAACAAGATGTGGTCATACTCCTTGACTCCATGACCAGGTTTGGAAGGGCATCCAACGCGGTAACCCCACCCACAGGTAGAGTCCTAACAGGTGGCATAGAGGCGACTGCTCTGCAAAGACCCAAGAAGTTCTTTGGCGCAGCAAGGAATATAGAGGAAGGAGGTTCTCTTACCATAATAGCTACAGCACTCATAGAAACAGGTTCTAAGATGGATGATGTTATATATGAAGAGTTTAAGGGCACGGGCAATATGGAGATACACTTAGACAGGAGGCTCATGGAGAGAAGGATATTCCCTGCGATAAACATAGAAAAGTCCGGCACAAGGAAGGAAGAACTTCTCCTTGAAGAATGGGAACTTCAGAGAGTCTGGGTGCTTAGAAAGTTCCTTGCTACGATGGATCCCATAGAAGCTATGGAATTTCTACTGGATAAGCTCAAAAAGTTCAAAAATAACAAAGATTTTCTGAAAGCTATGCACTCCTGATGAACCTAATTGAGTATCAGAAAGGTTTAGAAAACAGAGACATAAAACCCATAAACTTAGTACAGGTAGAGGATGAGTATGTCCTAAAAGCTTTTGTTGACAAACTATCAAACCTTTATGAGGTAAAAATTCTTTGGGGTGACCAGCTGGACAGAAAGTCTTTCTTTTCTGTTTTCTCCGAAGGTGAGATGTTCACCAAAAAAAAGAGAGTATACATAGTTAAAAGGGCAGAGGAACTCTTAAGGTCTGTAAAAGATGTGGGTTATTTTCTCTCTCTTACAAAACGACTAAAAAACGCCAGTGTGTTTTTGGTGGTGTCTGAAAAGCTTACAAAGGCACAGCTTGAAAAGGAACCTCTCAAAACCCTCCTCAGCGCGGGCGATTTCCTTGAGGCAAAACCTCCCAACAAGAAAAAGATCAAAGAGATAGTCAAAAACAGGTTTGAGAAGGAAGGAAGACAGATAGAAGACCAAGCTCTTGATTACCTTCTTGAGATCACCTCTTATAACCTTATGGAGTTAAAGAACGAAGTGGATAAACTTCTTCTTTACAAAGAGGGCAGGATAACTGTTGAGGATGTAAAAAAGGTCTGCATTTCAAGCGCAGAATACACGGTTTTTGACTTGGTAGATGCCTTTTTCAACAAGGACTTAGAAAGAGCTTTGGTGTATCTTTCTTCCCTCATTAGAGCCGGCGTACATCCCCTTCAGATACAGGCAGTGATAATAAGCTACGCACTTAAGCTTTTCTCTCTGGTAAGTTCAGGGCAAGACAAGGAAAAGGCTTTTGCAGAACTTGGTTTGACCAGCCCTTATCTTAAACACAGTTTTAGATCGTACGCGGAAAAGTTCTCTTTAGAAGAGTTGAGGTTTTTAATCTTTAAGCTTCATAACCTTGACACTTTGGAAAAGGTCTACTTTGCAGACCCCGGTGAAAGCTTGAGGCGTTTTGTGATAGAATACCTGAGATATGCGAGAAGCTAAAATAAGCAGAGAGACCAAAGAGACCAGAATTGAAATGTACATAAATATTGATGGCACAGGATATTACAGTATAAAAACACCTGTTGGTTTTATCAGCCACATGTTAGAGACCTTTTCCAAGCATTCGGGCTTTGACATGGAAGTGTACGCAGAGGGTGATGTTCATGTATCCCACCACCACACTGTGGAGGACTTGGGTATAGTGATGGGAATGGCATTTGAGAAAGCTCTGGGAGACAAGAAAGGTATAAACAGATTTGGTTATAGCATAGTGCCTATGGATGAGGCTTTGATTATGAGCAGTGTGGACATATCAGGTAGACCCCTCTTCTTTTACGAAGATATGGGACTAAGAGGTAAAATCACCGACTTTGACTTTGAACTCATATGGGAGTTCTTCAAAGGTTTTGCGCTTTTTTCCAAAAGCACCCTTCACATAAGGGTAATAAACGGTAAAATACTTCATCATGTAGCGGAAGCATGTTTCAAGTCCTTTGCAAAAACCTTAAAAGAAGCAGTTAGCATAAAAGGTACAGATGTACCTTCTACCAAAGGAGGTATTTAGTATGTTTAAAGACTTTACACCCGAAGAAATAAAAAGTGTTTTGGGGATAACCTTTGCGGTTGCAGTTAGGATGTTGGGTCTTTTCTTGCTTTTGCCCGTACTTTCGCCTTATCTTAAAACTCTTGAGGGTTCATCTCCTCAGCTTATAGGTTTGGCTATAGGTATATACGGCTTTGCGCAGGCTTTTTTGCAGATACCTTTTGGATACCTATCTGACAGATACGGTAGGAAACCAATAATAATCTTTGGTATGCTAACTTACATACTGGGAAGTCTTATGGGTGGTTTGGCTACCAACATGTGGAGTATGATAGTTGCAAGATTTATTCAGGGTTTTGGTGCGGTATCATCCGCTATGGTAGCGCTGGCGGCAGACCTTACAAGAGAGGAAGTAAGGACAAGGGCTTTTGCTCATATAGGTGCTTCCATAGGTATGGTCTTTGCCCTTAGCATAACCCTGGCTCCGGTGATCGCAGGATACATGGGTGTTCCCTTCTTGTTTTTCATGACAGCTTTTCTGAGCACCGTTGCAGTTTTTTACCTTGCCTTTTTCATACCTGAACCTCGGGTTCACGCACAAGACAGAGAAATAAAACCCTCTTTGAAAAACTTCACACTGCTGATAACTGATAAAAACCAAATAATGCTGAACTTCTCCATAGGCATACTACACGCCTTTTTAGTAGCTATATTCACCGTCATACCCTACGAGCTTGTTTACAACTACCACTTTCCTAAACCCAAACATTGGGAGATATACTTACCTGCTGTGCTCTTGTCCCTGATGGTGATGGTACCTTCTACCATCGCTGCAGAGAAAAAGGGTAAGTTCAAAGAAGTGTTCTTATTGGGCATACTTTCCATATTTTTAGGTTTTTTAGCTTACTACCTTATGGGAAACTTTTTAGGTAGCGTTTTTCTCGTCTTTTTCTTTTTTATAGGTTTTCACTTGCTTGAACCCATAGTGCCCTCTTTGCTTACTAAACTAACTCACAGGGATCTGAGAGGTTTATCCTTGGGTTTTTTTAACACTAACCAGTTTCTTGGAGCTTTCTTAGGTGGTCTTTGGGGAGGTTTTGTCCTAAAACACGGTATACACTACTTTCTTTTGCTGGCTTTTGTTCTGTGTGCTTTGTGGTACCTTTTGGCTTACATATGGTTTAACACTTTACAATCAGAGGGTAAGCTGGGAAAGAGTAGCTTCTAACTTTGTTTTACAGTAGGTGCAGAAGCTTTTGGCTTTTGCATCCATGTCCGTTAAAGAAAAATATGGATGCATAACGCATTTGTGATCTTTGCAATAATCAAGTCCGAAGGTCTTTCCCAGAGTCAGGTTTACCACTTTAAAAACTCTCTCAAAAAAGAGCCTTTCCTCAGTAGACCAAAGCCTGAAAGTACTTACTACTGCATCTCTTTTTGTCCCAAACCCAAATACAAACTCAAGGTCCCCTGCATAAAGGTCTGAGCTTAGAATAGCTAACATTCTCACAAGCCTCGGATAGTTTAGAGTAGAAAGGTAGTCTACTACCCTTTCTGCTATGTACTGTTTTCTTTGGGCATTATAGGCGTATTTGAAAGGAGCTGCAACCCAGGAAACTCTTACATCAAAACCAAAGGTTTCCTTTACATTCTTGGCTACAGCAAAAAGAAGGCGCTTTTCTGTATTTTCAAAACTCACCAAGTATATGTACATATTACATACCTTCTTCTCTTTTGGCTGTCTGTATCTGTCTTATAACCTCTTGTTTTGATGTGCCTCCGTATGTTTTTCTTCTGTCTGCAACCACACGAGGATCAAGAAGCTCAAAAACATCCTCTTCAAAAAGTTCCGAAAACACCTTAAACTCTTCCAAATTCAGCTCGCTGAGGTTTTTTCCCTGAGATATTGCATAAGCTATCAGATTCCCCACAATGCGATGGGCTTCCCTAAAAGGTATTCCTTTCATCACAAGGTAGTTTGCCATATCTGTGGCGGTTATGGGATCTCCAAAGGGCGGTGTAGTTCTATCAGCTTTTACGCTTAAGCCTCCAAGGACAAGGTTCATAGCCTTTATGCACGCTTTAGTAGTGTCAAGACTATCAAACAGAGGCTCTTTATCTTCCTGCAGGTCTCTGTTGTAGGCGGTGGGTAGTCCCTTTAAAGTAGTCAGAAGAGATACGAGATTCCCGTAAAGTCTCCCCGTTTTACCTCTTATAAGCTCCAACACATCCGGGTTTTTTTTCTGAGGCATTATGGAACTACCAGTGCAGAGCCTATCAGGGAGTTCTATAAAACCAAACTCTTGCGTAGACCACAGGATAAGGTCTTCCGAAAATCTGGAAAGGTGCATGCCTATCACCGCGCAAGCGTAGAGAGTATCCAGCAGGTAATCCCTGTCTGATGTGGCATACATGGCGTTCCTTACCAAAGACCTAAAGCCAAGCTCCTGAGCAGTAAAGAACCTATCAAGGGGAAAGTCAACTCCCGCAACAGCACCGGAACCCAAAGGTGATGCATCAGCAAGCCTGTAAGCATTCATCAATCTTAGCTCATCGCTCAAAAGCATCTCCCTGTATGCCAAAAAGTAGTGAGAAAGCCTTATGGGTTGAGCTCTCTGCAGGTGTGTATAGGCAGGCACTATTATGTCTATGGAGTTTTCCGCAAGCCTTACAAGTTCTCTTCTGAGGTTTTTAAGCAGGATCACGCACTCCTTTATTTCCCTCTTTATATAAAGCCTTTCGTCTGTAGCTATCTGGTCATTCCTTGACCTACCTGTGTGGAGCTTTCCACCCATCTCCCCAGCTCTCTTTATAAGCTCCGCTTCTATATTCATATGCACATCTTCTAACTCTTTTTTGAAGGTAAAGCTCCCCTCTTGCACCTCTTTTAGGATGTCCAAAAGGTGCTTTTCAAGAAGATGTGTCTCTTGTTGCGTAAGTATACCCGCTTTTAAAAGAGTCTTTATATGAGCGAGATTTTGCCTTATGTCTTCTTCTGCAAGCCTGCTGTCAAAACTTACTGATTGGGTAAATTCCTCTATGAATTCTTCGGTTTTTTCTCTGAACCGTCCTTCCCAAGGTTTGTGCATTCATACAATTTTATCAGTTCTCTGATATTTTTTTCCAGAGCACAAACTCCATGAGAGTTACAAAAGATGCACCTATCTTTTGCATACTTTTTGGCAAGTTTTACCATGTTATGCCCACTAAGGGAAGTGAAGATTATCACAAAGTCCGCACATGCCAGAGCGCTGTCTATGTTCTGTTGCGTCTCCTGATTTATAAACTTCACAGTAATGTTATACCTTTTTGCTAACTCTGTGGCTCTTGACCTTAGCCTATCATGACCACCGAGCACTACGAGTTTCATCCTTACCTCCTTTATTGATATTTGATTTCAATTTTAATATTCTTATTTTGGGGAGTCAATATGACAAAAGTCAGCACATAAAAACAAAAGGGCTTTGGGATTTTTTATATACTTTATAAGACTATGAAAGGTATTCTGCTTGAGAGATGCAAAATAAAGGTTTATGGAAAGCAAGGCAAGATTTTACCTAAGGGTGTTCAAGAGGAGCATACTGCCTTTTTGCACAACCTTTTAAGCAACGACATAAAGAGTATGAAGCCAGACAGCCTGTCTTACAACCTGTGGCTAAGGCAGAACGGCACACCCATAGAGGACTTTTTCGTTTATAAGGTAAACAACTATTACATATTGGATACAGAAGGAGATGTAAAAAACATATTAGAAGAGTTTAATAAGCTCAAGCTTTCCATGAGGGTTTACTTTGAAGACTTAACGGAGAGCTTTAGCCACGCTTTTATATTTGGTGATGGTGCTGGGCGTTTTATAGAAGAAAGCTTTGGCGTATCTTTTGAGGATGGACAGGTAAGAGAGTTAAAGGGACTGATAGTAGCCAAGAATAACATACGCTTAAGGGAAGAAGGATACGACATACTCGGAAGGAGAGAAAAGTTAGAAGAACTGCTCGACCGTGTAGATAGGATAACCCCACAGGAGTTTGAAGACATAAGGATAGAAAAGCTAATTCCTCGCATAAGGAAGGAGCTAAGGGAAGGTTTTTCTCCTTTGGAGGCTGGACTGCTTTCTTATGGCATAAGTCTTACAAAGGGCTGTTATGTGGGACAGGAAGCTATAGCTAGAGTGTATTACAGAGGTAGAACTCCGAGGACTTTGGCAAAGTTTGAGATAAAGAATGTTAAGGAAGGTGACAAAATTAGAGAAGATAATAAGGACATAGGCTTGATCACTTCTGTCAATTCCAAGGGAGATAAAGCGTTAGGATACATCCTAAGAGCAAGAGCGCAAGTAGGTAAAGTCCTCTCCTGCGGTGCAGGAGAGGTCAAGCTTTTAGAAGCAGTTTCTTAACCGTAGCTGATCTCTTCCACTGCTGGTTCTATCCTTAGAAGGGCATCGTCGGGTGTTACATTATCACCGGGTTTTACGAAGACTTTCTTTACAACGCCGCTTATGGGGGCGTGTATCTCATTTTCCATCTTCATGGCTTCCACTATGGCTACTGTTTGCCCTTCTTTTACATTTTCCCCTTCTTTTACGAGCACTCTAACCACCCTTCCCGGCATGGGGGCGGTTGCATCTCCCGGCTGTGTAGCTTTTGGTATGCCCTTCTCTTCTGCCTGAACTGCTGCCTTAGATGGACCGCCCGAAGGCACCGCCTCTGCCAAGGGTGTTAACTGAACCTCTTCCAGTCTTCCATCCACCTTTATGTAGTACTTTCTGGGTTTTCCTGGTTCCTGATGAGCACTTACACCCTCCACTTTTACCTTAAATTTCTCACCATGATAGACTATTTCAAATTCAACGGGTGCAGCGCCGGGTACTGTACCGGGTTTGACTTCTGTAGCTTCTACGAGCTCCTCAACAGGTTCTGGGTGAAGTTCTCCTTTCTCCCTTGCTATGAAAAAGTCTTTAGCTTGCATAGGGAACAGAGCGTACAGTAGCACCTCTTCATCTGTAGGTTCTTTTCCAAGAAGCGCTTTTGTCTCTTCGTATGCTTTATCCCAGTCGTTAGGGTCTGCAAGGTCTGCCGCTCTTATGGAGAAGTCTGGTTCTTTTCCGGGTCCAAGGATCTTCTCTACAAGTTCCTTGGATATGGGACCTGGTGGCTTTCCGTACTTACCTTCCACATAGTCTCTTACTTCTTTGGTTATAACTTTATAGCGCTCACCGGATATAACATTGAGCACAGCCTGAACACCTACTATCTGTGAGGAAGGTGTCAGAAGAGGTGGATAGCCCAGATCCCTTTCCACATTAGGTACTTCCGCAAGAGCTTGTTCTATTTTATCCAAAGCGTTTGCTTCTATGAGTTGGGCTACCATGTTGGATATCATACCACCAGGTATCTTGTGTATGAGCACTTTTGCATTAACTCCTGCATACTCCGTTTCGTATTTTTTATACTTTTTCCTTATCTGCTTGACTATTTCCGCAAGTTCATCTAACTTTCTCATGTCTAACCCTGTATCAAAGGGTGTACCTTCAAGCATGGCAACCACAGATTCCGTAGCAGGGTGAGAAGACCCAAAGGCAAGAGGAGAAAGCACCGTATCCAACATATCAACCCCTGCAAGCACAGCCATCATGTGATTAACTATGGCTGTTCCACTCATGTCGTGATTATGAAGTAGTACAGGCAACTTTCCACCGGTAGCTTCCTTTATACCTTTTATGATGGCGTAAGTCTCAAAGGGCATGATGATACCTGTAGCGTCTTTGAAGGAGAGCCAATCCGCACCCATCTCTGCTATTTCAAGGGCGTACTCTATCCACTTTTGGTATGTGTGGATAGGGCTTCTTGTGTAGCTTATCTCCGCATGAGCTTCACCACCAAACTCTTTTATGGCTTTTACAGCAGTTTTTATGTTTCTGTTATCATTTAGGGCATCAAACACTCTAAAAACGGTTATGCCGTTCTTTATGGCTCTTTCAACGAACTTATAAACAAGCTTATCAGATTTAGGTCTATATCCTACTATGTTCTGTCCTCTGAAGAGCATCTGAAGTTTTGTGTTGGGCATAACCTCCTTTATGCGCCTTAGTCTTTCCCAAGGGTCTTCTTTGAGATACCTAAGACACACATCGTAAGTAGCACCTCCCCAAACCTCAACCGCATAAAATCCCACTTTATCCATAGCAGCACAAAGAGGCAGTAAGTCTTCCGTTCTTACCCTTGTGGCTAACTTACACTGTTGGCCATCTCTGGGCGTGAGGTCTGTTATGAGTATCTTCTTCTTAAACCCTCCCTTCTCAAACTCTTTCATTTTTTCTCTTATTTCTTCCATAGTTTCTACTACATGCATGCGTTATACCTCCAGACCAAGTTTTTTATCAAAGTCCATGATAACTTGCTATGGCAGCGGATATAAAAGCTACAAAATCTTCTTTATCTCTATGCTCTGCGTAATCAAAAACTTCGGGATGCTCCTCTAAGTACTTGGTAGTAAACTTTCCGCTTCTAAAGTCCCTTTCTTTCATTATGTTTATCAAAAGGGGTATAGTGGTTTTTACACCGGATATCTCGTAAGTCTCTAACGCTGCCCTCATTCTATCCACCGCAACCTCCCAAAGGGGAGCCCACACTATGAGTTTGGCTATTAGAGAATCATAATATGCGGTAATCTCATAGCCTTTTGATGCTGCATGCTCAACTCTTATACCAAAACCTCCAGGCACATAGTACCTTTCTATGGTGCCTATGCTGGGTGCAAAGTTCTTCTTAGGGTCTTCCGCATTTATTCTACACTCTATGGAAAAACCGTTGAACTTTATATCTTCTTGAGCGTATCTGAGTTTTTCTCCTGCTGCTATCCTTATTTGCCACTTTACTATGTCTATGCCCGTTATCATCTCCGTCACAGGGTGCTCTACCTGTATCCTTGTGTTCATCTCAATAAAGTAAAGGTTTCCCCTCTCGTCTGCTATGAACTCCATAGTTCCCGCACTGTAATAACCTATCTCTTTTGCTGCTTTTACCACCAAGCTTCCGTAATACTCTCTCTGCTCAGGAGTCAAAAGCAAGGAAGGAGCTATTTCTACAAGCTTTTGATTTCTTCTCTGTATGGAACAGTCCCTTTCTCCTAAGTGTATAACATTACCGTACTTGTCTCCAAGAACTTGGAACTCTATGTGTTTAGGGTTTTCTATGTATTTCTCAAGAAGAAGGTCGCCTCTCCCAAAGGCTTTAACCGCTTCGTTGTATGCGTTCTCGTAGTTTCTGACAAGCTCCTCCTCGTTCCTGCATACCCTTATACCTCTTCCTCCACCACCTGCAGAAGCCTTAAGAAGCACAGGGTATCCTATTTCTTTTGCCATAGCTTTCGCTTCCTCTACATCTTTTAGTATCCCGTCGCTGCCAGGCACCGTAGGAACACCGGCTTTTTTCATAACTTCTTTTGACCTTGCCTTATCCCCCATAAGCTCTATAACCTTCCAGTTGGGACCTATAAACACTATACCTTTTTCTTCACATAAACGCGCAAAGTGTTCGTTTTCCGCAAGGAAACCATAACCGGGATGTATGGCATCAGCCCCCACCTCAAGAGCGAGATCCACTATCCTCTCAGCATTAAGGTATGTGTCTAACGGGTTTACACCTATCATGTAAGCCTCATCAGCCATCTTAACATGCCTTGCGGTAGCTTCTATCTCGTTGTATATGGCTACTGTCTGTATGCCAAGTTCTTTACAAGCCCTTATTATCCTGCAGGCTATCTCTCCTCTGTTGGCTATAAGGACCTTTTTAAACATGGTCTGCCTCCGCTCAGCTTATAAGCTCCACTTTATACTCTATGGGTGCCACTTGGTTTATCATATAGGCTATGGAGCAAGTACCCGGGTTGTAAATCACCTTATCCAGAGCCTTTTTAACATCCTCTTCACTGACATCTCCTTTAACTTTCACAAATAGGTATATCTTAGTAAAGACCTTTGGATACCCTTCTGTTATTCTCTCTGCGTCTGTTTCTATCTGTATGTGTTGTGTGTGCTTGCCTTCTTTGTGAAGAGCCTCATAAAGGTGTATGCCTACGCATCCTGCTATTGAATGGAAGAGAAGTTCAGGTGGCCTTATACCTCTTCCTTTGCCACCCACATACCCAGCTGCATCTATGGGCACTTCCCTTCCTGATTCACCATTACCTACAAAGTGAAAGTCCTCTTTTTGCACCACCTTTACCTTCATGCATACCTCCTTTTATTAGTGGATCATTTATTATAACTTCCCCTTACAAAAAGTGCTAACTTAAATCATGAGTTTTTGAACCTTTCTGGGGAAAAAAAGTCCAAGTAGCAAGACCTTTCACCTTTAAGTAGGTAATCTTGTAATACCTTTACAGTCATAGGAGCATGAAGTATACCATTCCTGTAATGTCCTGTCAGTAGCATGTAGTTCTCCCCAAGATCAAAAATGGGAAGGTCATCAGGTGTGGCTGGTCTGAAACCCACCATAGCGGATAAAAACTGAGCAGAGCTTATGGTAGGCATTATACGCATAGCGTTTTCTGATAGGGTCTTTATGCCTTCAAGAGACACATGAAGGTCTGTGTTTTGCCTCTCGGTGGTAGCACCTATATAGACATACTTACTCCTTGGGATTATGTAAGAAACTGAAGAGTAGTAAACTCTATCTACAGTAGGGTGCTTTACTTTAAGAGCCTGACCTTTGACAGGAAAGACGGGAAGGTCAAAAAGCTCCCTTGTCCATGTGCCCGTGCAGAACACATAAAAGTCTGCTTCGTATCTGTTTTTAACGCCTTCTAACCTGACAACCCTTCTATCTTTTGTAATCACTTTATGTATCCTGTCTGTTATAAACTCCACACCCTCTCTGTTTATTGCAAACAGGAGAGCATCCATAAGCATAGGCGCATCTACCCAACCTTCTTCTGTATAGTGTATAAGGAAATCCACATAGTCAGAAAGTAAGGCTTTAGGCGTTAGTATCTCAAGCTTAAAGCCCTCTTTGATATACCTTTTTGCCTTCCTAAGAGCATCTTCTTCTCCCTTTAACACCACCCTATATATGCCTTCCATCCACAGATCTATCCTCTGCCCAGACACATCCCTTATGAGTTTCACATAGGACGGATACTCCTTCAGGCTACGGTAAGAGAAATCAAAGAGCACACCTTCAAGCCCCTCTGAAAAAGGTGCCAACATACCTCCTGCTACCCATGATACCGCTTCCTCAGGATTCTTGGTTATAAGACTTACCCTAAAGCCAGAAAGAGACAAAAAAAGCGCACTACTAAGACCTATAATTCCACTTCCCACCACAATGATTTTTGTCATGCTATAATAAGTTATATGGGAGAGTTAAAAAGGAAACTTGATACAGATTATGTTTACTTTGCGGAAGTGGAAATGCTTTTGAACTACGGTATAGGATACCCAGACCTTATAATAAAGCTCAGAGAAAAGATATATCAGGAAGGGCTTGATGATAGTGTGTATGTGAGAAAAACAGACAGGAAACTTCTTCAGAATGTACACAGGTTTATAGACCTTCTTGATAGTTCTGATGAACCTCTAATGGATGACTCCACACAACCTCCAGAAAAGTGGTGGTGGCATCTTCGCAGCATAGCAAAAGGCAAACACCCAAGCTTAACCCTTCCGGAATACCTAAGGGAAGTCTACAGAAAAAGGCGCAAATACTGGAAACAGAGAAGTAAAGAAAACCCCTATTTTTATATAAACTATTCTCATGGACGAGATATGGGCTTTACGGAAGGAAATAGACCGCATAGATGAGGAGATCCTAAGGCTCCTTAACGAAAGGATAAGTATAGCTCAAAGGATAGGTGAGCTTAAAAAAAACGCAGGGCTTGATATACACGCACCAGAAAGAGAAAGAGAGGTTTTCGAGAGGCTTCTAAAACTAAACAGAGAACTTTACGGTGGAAAGTTCCCAGAGGAGGCTCTTTTCCATGTGTACAGAGAAGTTATGTCTGCGTGTTTGTCTGTTGAAAAACCGCTAAGGGTTGCCTATTTAGGACCAAAAGCTACTTTTACCCATCAAGCTGCTCTTGAGTACTTTGGTTTTTCAGTTCAGTATATACCTGTAAGCACCATAAGAGATGTTTTCAACGAGGTAGACCTAAACAGGGTTGATTATGGCGTTGTGCCTGTGGAAAACACTATAGAAGGTGTGGTCAACTATACTCTTGACATGTTTTTAGAATACGACCTAAAGATAGTAGGCGAAGTGGTCATTCCCATAAGGCTACACCTTCTTTCTAACCTCTCAAACCTAAAGGAGGTTAAGAAAGTATACTCTCACAGACATGCCCTAGCTCAGTGTAGGACTTGGTTGGATAAAAACTTACCAAACGCTCAGATCATAGAAACGGAAAGCACAGCAAGAGCATGTGAGATTGTCCTTGAGCTTGAAGATGCTGCAGCCATAGCCAGTCAAGTGGCATCTTACACTTATCATCTGGGCATCCTTGCAGAAAACATACAGGACAGTTCTAACAACTTCACGAGATTTCTCGTCATAGGGAAGAGAAGTGTAAAAAGAACAGGTAAAGACAAAACAAGCCTGATCCTTGCAGTCAGAAACAAACCCGGTGATCTTTACAAAACCTTAGAAAGCTTTTATATCTACGGAGTTAACCTTACCAAAATAGAGTCAAGACCTTCTAAAAAGAAGGCGTGGGACTATGTGTTCTTTGTAGACTTAGACGGACACATGGAAGATCAAAGTGTCAGGCTTGCGCTGGAATCCCTTTCCAAGGATAACCGTATAATAAAGATCCTTGGTTCCTACCCTAAGGCTCTATTTGAGGAGAGCTAAGGCGGTAAGAAGCTCTCGCTTGTGTTTCTCACCAAAAGCGGGTGGTATTATGTCTTCACCTATTTTTAGTCCTACAGGATAGCCTTCACTTGTGAGCTTTATCACAAGGTAGGCTAGCTTAGAAACCTTCTCTTCCTTGCTACCATCAACTAAATCAAGGGAAAGCACTATAGGGCTTTTTTCCTGCGAGTAGGTATCCTTTACATAAAGCTTACCTGTTTTGGCAGAAGCTTTCCAATGTATGAGCTTTACAGGTTCTCCTCTGTACTCTCTTATGGAATGTACCTCGTCGTAGCCCCTATTAAAGCTATAAAAGCTTTCTCCACTCTCTTTTGCAAACTGGCTTTCCAAAAAGTTTAGCTTTGTAGGAATTGGTTTAGGGAAAACCACTAAGTTTATAGGCACAACTTCTACATAGTATCTCTCAAAAAGCCCTACAGGAAAGCTTGTTGCTATAACAACCTGTACATCTTGATAAAAACCTCTCCCTTCAAAGTACAGGCTTACATTAGCTTCTCCTCTTTTGAAGATGATGGGCAAAGTTTCATCTTTTAGCTTAGAAGGAAATCTTATGAGGAAAGAAGGAAAAGGCTTTTTGTTTTCCACCAATAGCCTGAAACTCTCATACTTCATAGCATAAACTTCAGAGGGTGGGATAAGCCTTACACTCAGTCCGCGCAGGTTATAAAGAGAGAGCAATCCAGACACTAACATAAAGGAAAGCATAGAAGACACCACCAAGTAAAGGAGATTGTTTGCAGTATTTACCGCTGCAACACCAAAAAATACAGTTATGCCTATAAAGATAATTCCTGAGCGATTAACTCTTACCCTGTATCTTTTCTTCATCTTTTGTGAAAAACTTCATTACCTCCAAGGGGATGGGTATAAGGATGGTGTTGCCCGGCTTTCCACTAACTGTCTGTATTGTTTCCAGATATCTAATCTGTAAAGCTAAAGGTTCTGATGCTAAGATCTTGGCAGCGTCTGCAAGCTTTTGAGCTGCCTGATACTCAGCTTCTGCGGTTATAATCTTGGCTCTTCTTTCTCTTTCTGCTTCTGCCTGCCTTGCCATGGCACGCCTTAGTTCCTCCGGAAGGTCTATCTTTTTTAGCTCTACCGCTACCACCTTGACACCCCATGGATCCGTTTGCCTGTCTATTATCTCTTGGAGTTGTATGTTTAGCTTTTCCCTCTCTGCAAGAAGCTCGTCAAGTTCCACAGCACCGCAGACACTTCTGAGGGTAGTTTGAGCTATCTGTGATGTAGCATAATAATAGTTCTCTACTTCTACAACGGCCCTTACCGGGTCTACAACTCTGAAGTAAACAACTGCGTCCACACTAACAGACACATTGTCCTTAGTTATTATGTCCTGAGTAGGCACATCAAGAGTCACAGTTCTGAGGTCCATTTTGACCATCCTGTCTATTATGGGTATGAGTATAAAGAGTCCGGGACCCTTTGCTCCTATGACCCTTCCCAGCCTAAAGATAACTGCTCTTTCATACTCGGGAACTATCCTAA
>JAPYWJ010000006.1 GCA_028276405.1 Hydrogenobacter sp. | reverse complement strand
ACCACCTGTTTTTTGAGATTTTCAAGGGTAAGGTCGTTGTCCACATCACCGTTTACCACCACACCGCAGTGACCATGTGTGGTATACTCACAAAAGCAAACATCCGTGATCACATAAATGTCGGGAACTTCCTTCTTTATGAGCCTTAGGGCTCTTTGGATAATACCTTCGTCGTTCCAAGTGTCCGAACCTACATGATCCTTGTGTTCAGGAATCCCAAAGAGTATAACAGCAGGGATGCCGAGATCTCTTATCTCTTTTACCTCATCTATTAGCTTGTCAAGGCTATACCTGAAAACACCTGGCATAGATGGTATCTCTTCCCTTATACCTTCTCCGTAATGCACAAACACGGGGCATATAAGGTCGTTAATGTCCAACTTAGTCTCTCTTACTAAACGCCTAATTCCTTCCTTATTCCTAAGCCTTCTGGCTCTCAACAGTGGAAATTCCATAAATATTTAATATAACCCGTTGCACTCAAAGAAAATTATTCTATAATAAATATTGGAGGTAAGGTATGTACCCAACGGAGAAAAACAACAGCATTCAGGATGAGGTGATAGAGGAGTTTAAGAGAAAGGGTGCCACAATAACTATCTTTCTAACCAGAGGAAACAGAATAACAGGAAGAGTCTTAGACCATGATAAGTACACAATACTACTTGAAGTGGAAGGTCAACCTAACCTCATATACAAGCATGCCATAAGCACTATAATTCAAGGAGTTTAATGAGAGCACTGCTTGTAAGCCTCGCCTTCCCAAATCAGAAAAAAGAAGACCTGAAGGAATCCTTGGAGGAGTTAAAAGAATTAGTCAAAGCAGTAGATGGGAAAGTGCTTGGATATGTGTTGCAGAAAAGAACTTCTCCCGATGTGCGCTTTTACATAGGAGCTGGTAAGGTGGAAGAGATACGGGAAGTTCTGGAAGGCATAGGTGCGGATACAGTGATTTTTAACGGTTTTTTGAGTCCATCTCAGATACACCATCTTGAAAGTGTTCTGAGAGTGAAAGTTCTTGATAAGGCAGACCTGGTACTTGAGATATTCTCAAGAAGAGTAAGGAGTAAGACTGCCAAACTTCAAGTGGAGTTAGCAAGATTAGAGCTTGAACTTCCAAGACTTTACGGCAAAGGTAAAGAGCTTTCAAGGCTTGGAGGTGGTGTGGGAACGAGGGGTCCAGGTGAGCAGGAGGCAGAGGTACGCAAAAGGTGGATAAAGAGGAGAATCCAGCAGATAAAAGAGGAGCTGGAAGAGGTAAAGAAACAGAGGAAAGAACAGAGAAAGAGGAGGGAAAGGTTCAACGCAGATAAAAAGCTAATAAAGGTGGCGCTCGTTGGATACACCAATGTGGGCAAATCCAGTCTTATGGAGGTACTCACTGGAAGAGAAACTTTCGTGGCGGACATGCCTTTTGCTACATTAGACACAAAAACCTCCGGTATGAACCTTTCGCAGGATATAAGGCTTCTCGTGACAGATACAGTGGGTTTCATAAGGGACCTTCCTCACGAGCTTATAGAATCTTTTAAAGCCACCTTAGAAGAACTTCAAGAGTCAGATATACTACTTCATGTGGTGGACATATCTGACAGAAAGTGGTTGGAAAAAGTCAAGGTGGTCAAAAAGGTATTATCAGAACTTGGTGTAGATGAAAAGCCAACTATATATGTTTTCAATAAAGCGGACAAAGTGGTGGAGAAAGAGGAAGATACAGAGTTTCTTACAGAACCAGCTTTCCTCAGCGAAAAGAGTGTGGTGGTATCCGTCAAAAAGAGCTGGGGCTTGAGAAAGCTTATGGATGTTATAAGGCAAACTGCAGAGGAACTTATAGAGGTAGGAGGATGAAAAAGGACCTTCTGCTTTTGGGTGCCCAGTGGGGAGACGAAGGTAAGGGCAAGGTGGTAGACCTTCTTTCAAGCAACTACCAGATAGTTATAAGGTATCAAGGTGGTAGTAACGCGGGTCACACGGTAGTCATAGGGGAGGAAAAGTTTATACTTCATCTTTTACCCACCGGAATACTTCACCGTCACACAACAGGCATAGTGGCACAGGGCATGGTGGTAGATTTAGAGCTTCTCAAAGGGGAGATAGAGCATTTAGAAAGCAGAGGGATCAGCGTAAGAGAGCGATTGCTTGTAAGTGATCGGGCACACTTAGTCATGCCTTATCACAAGCTTCTTGACGCCCTTTTAGAAAGAAAAAGTAAAATAGGAACAACCCTTAGAGGAATAGGACCTTCCTACATGTTCAAATACGGCAGAAAAGGTATAAGGATGTGCGACCTTGAAGACAAGGACAGGCTTTACAAACTTATAAAAGAAGACTGGGAGTTTGTAAAGGACATATGTGAAAAAATTTATTGTGAGAACCACTCCATTGATATAGACAAGGTTTATGAAGAAACGCTTATCTATTACGAGTTTATAAAAGATTGCGTAATAGATGTGTCAAGGTTTCTTATGCAGCACGCAGATAGAGGCATGCTCTTTGAAGGTGCACAAGGTACCATGTTAGATGTGGACATGGGTACTTATCCTTATGTGACATCTTCCAACGCATCTGCTCTTGGTCTGCCAAACGGTACAGGGCTCTCACCTAAATTTTTTACCGATACCTTTTTCCTTGGTGTGTCAAAAGCGTACACCACAAGAGTAGGAGAAGGTCCCTTCCCTACAGAGTTGTTTAACGAGGAAGGAGAAAATCTTAGAAACAGAGGTAATGAGTATGGCTCTACTACAGGAAGACCAAGAAGATGTGGATGGCTTGATCTTGTAGCTTTAAAACACGCAGTAGATATAAATAGTCTTGATGGTTTAATACTTACAAAACTTGATGTGCTTGATACTTTTGAGGAAATAAAAGTTTGCGTGGGATATGAGTACCAGGGCAGATATATGGAACACTTTCCAGCGAGCCTTAGCGTCCTTGAAAAGGTGAAACCAGTATACAAGACCTTCAAAGGATGGTTAAAGGACACAAAGGGGGCGAAACGACCAGAAGAATTACCAGAAAGAGCCAAAGATTACATAAACTTCATAGAAAAATACACCGGCGTGCCAGTTATTATGCTTTCAACAGGACCAGAAAGAGACGAGTACCTGTGGATAAAACCTTTTTTACAAGAAGTGAGGGTTTAATTTAAGTCCGTGAGCCTTACCTATCAAGTTTTTAAAGGATCTCTCCTTTCTTTCTTCCATGTAGTTTTTTATACCTTCTATCACCTTTAGGGGGCACATAGGGTCTGAAAAGTTTGCTGTTCCTACTTGTACAGCACTAGCACCTGCCAAGATGTGTTGTAATGCAGAATCTGTGTCGTGTATACCGCCTACACCTACTATAGGTACTGCACTTCCAAACTCAGAAAAAACTTCCCAGACCATTCTTACCGCAATAGGCAGTATGGCAGGACCAGATAGCCCACCCGTAAATGTTGAAAGATCAGGCTTTTGAGATCTAACATCTATCTTCATTCCCAGCAGAGTGTTTATTAGAACCAAACCATCCGCACCTGCATCTATACAAGCTTTAGCAAATTCTTTTATACTACCTGTATTTGGGGAGAGCTTTACTAACAGAGGTTTTTTCACCTTTGCCTTTATTTTCCCCACGAGCCTTTCCAACACCAAAAGATCATGGCCAAAAAGTAATCCTCCCTTTTTCACATTGGGACAGGAAACATTAAGTTCATAAGCGACCACCTTTTCTGCGGATTCTAAGGCAAGACACACCTCTAAATACTCTTCCTCAGTTTCTCCAAAAACATTGGCTATAAAGTGTGTATCAATATCCTTTATTTTTGGATAGATCTTTTTCAAAAATCCTTCTACACCTGGGTTCTGAAGTCCTATGGAGTTTAGCATTCCGCAAGGTGTTTCTGAAATCCTCTCTGGAGGATTACCTTCTCTGGGTTTTAAAGATATGCCCTTTGTAACCACTGCTCCAAGTTTTGAAACATCATAAAGCTCCATAGCTTCAATACCATAGCCAAAAGTTCCACTGGCAACCCACACGGGATTCTTGAAAGTTATGCCAAAGAGGTTTATGGAAAGCTCTAGCATTTAGAGAAGCCCTCCAAGGTCTGTTGAAGCTCGTTTTATCTCTTCAATGACCTCTTTGTTATAAACGATCTTCCTAAATTTCTTTTTGTAAGAAAAATCTTTTTCCGTATCCACTTTTGCCAAGCCCATCTCTAACATCTTTTTGTTGATAAAAATCTTGTTTTTTAGATAAACATAAGCATCCACTGAGTCATTATAATAAGACTTTTTTCCTCCTTCAAACTTCAAAAATACTTGTTTGCCTTTCACATATTTATTCAGATAATCCACAGCTTCTTTTACTTTATCCTCCGGCACATACAAGCCTAAAAATCTGACTACCAACCCAGAGTCTAAAAGCAATTCTTTTTCTGATATTACCTCTACCACTTTGTAAAACTTTTGTGTTCCAAACCTTAGTTTTTTTTCTTCAATAATGGGTTTTGCGTCCTTTATGCTGGGTTGATAATTCACTTCAGGAAACTTTGGGTTTTCCTTTCTTTCTATGATCTTTAGGTTTAAAGTTCCAACTTTTCTTTTAATTAACTCAACAAACTCAGGGTTTATTTCGTAGCCTATTGCTTCTCTACCCAGTTCCAATGCAGATTTTAAACTAGTTCCACTACCTGCAAAGGGGTCAAGCACCCTATCACCGACAAAAGAAAACATCTTTATGAGCCTTTTGGGAAGTTCTTCGGGAAAAACTGCCTCGTGTTCTACCTGCTTTGCACCTCCAAATTTCCAATGTCCACTAAAATACTCTTTCCACTCCTCTTTGCTTAAGATTGATAGCTCTTTTTTATCTTTGGGAACTTTTCTCTTACCTTCTTTTTTAAAGATAAGGATAAACTCGTAATCTATCTCAATTATGCCGTTGGGTGGATAGGGAAAGCTTCCCATGATTACAGCTCCGCCTGTGGTGTTCATAGTGGTTTTTTTCTGCCAAATTATAGCTCCCATATAATCAAAACCGATCTCTTCGCACATGGATATTACTTCTGCGTGTATGGGTATTACTTTATACTTTCCATATACCACACTTCTTGCAAATTGATCGCCTATATTTATGCAAAACCGCGAACCTTTTTCAAGCACTCTGTAGCACTCGGAAAAAACCCTGTAAAGGTCCTTTAGGTACTCGTGAAGGCTCTGCCCGTAGCCTATTTGCCCTTTAACTCCATAATCTTTTATATGCCAGTAAGGTGGTGAAGTTATGATCAGTTGCACGCTTTCCTTTTCAAGCTCTTGCATACTGCGGGCATCTGCTAAATAAAGTCTTGCTCTCATAAGAGTTATTTCTGTCTTACCAACTTTCTAAAACTTTCCAAGCTCCACATGAGAGACCTATCGTAAGGTATAGGCTCTTTTTCGCATAGCTTTCTTATGGCGTTTGTTTCTACATAAGCATCAAGTCCACATATATTATCTCTCCACATCATCAACACTTGGTCTGAGCTAAAGGGTGGGGGCTCAAGGATTTTTTCTACTATAAGTCCACCTACATACATCAAAGTTTTCGGGACAGGCACCAACATTACTTTCCTATTCCAGTGAGAAAATATGTCTTCTAACAGTTCTTTAAAGCTAACCCTTTTATCACCGCACACTTCGTAAATTTTTCCAGTGGTTCGCTCGTCTTTTAAAGCTTTAGAAAAACAGCAAGCTAAGTCTCTTACATCCACAGGCTGAAATAGGTAAGAACCTCCTCCAGGTAATGCGATAACCGGCAAGTATCGCGTTATCTTCCACATATCAAAAAAGAGCCTCTGTTCTGGCCCCAGTATGATGGAAGGTCTGAATATGGTATAGTCAAGGCCACTATTTACAAGCTCTTGCTCTGCCATGTATTTGGTTTTATGATAAGAGGACGGCGCATCTGGATGTGTACCTAAAGCACTCATGTGAAGGACTTTCTTTACACCATACTCCTTGGCGGTTTGGTAAAGGTTTTTTGAGTAAAGATAATGAACCTTGTAAAAGGTGATGCCTTTACTTGGTTCTTGGTAAAGGATGCCAATAAGATGTATAAGATAGTCCGGTTTAAAGTCTTCAAAGGCATACCTTATGGATGATGCATCTTCAAAATTTACTTTGTAAGCTTTTACTTTTTCTCCATAAAGGCTTTTTAACTTATCCGTGTTTCTGACGGGGGATGCCACCTGATAACCTTCGTTTAGTAGATGCTCCACTATGTACCTCCCCACAAAGCCCGTACTACCTGTTATCAATACTCTCATTCTCTTGCTACCTCTATATTTGCAGTCTTGCTCTTTCTTTTAGCTAATTTTCCAAGTAATATAGAAATTTCGTACAGCAAAAGCAAGGGAATAGCCATAAGTACCTGTGTGGTAACATCTGGAGCTATCAAAGCACCCGCAGTAAAAGCTATTACTATAAAATACTTTCTAAAACTTTTCAACTGCTCTTGTGTGACTAAACCAGCTCTTTGCAGGAGGTACAGTATTATAGGCATCTCAAAGGCTATGCCAAAGCCTAATATCATCTTTAGCAGAAAGGAGACATACATATCTACGGAAAGAAAAGGTGTGGCTTGCAGTTGTGAAAAGCCTATGCCTATGAGAAACTTTAGAGCTATGGGAAGCACAGCAAAATAAGCAAAACTGCCACCCAAAATGAAGAGTATTATAGAAAAGAGCGTTATGGGGATTATGAGCCTTTTCTCGTTAGGATAAAGAGCAGGCTCTACAAATTTCCATACCTGATAAAGCACTACGGGAGAAGCCAATATGAGACCAAACACAAAGGATATCTTAAGTAGTATAAACAAAGGTTCTGTAGGTGATAGTGTGATGAGCTGTACTTTTGGGTAAGATTTTTTGACAGGCTCTTTTAGAATCTCAAAAATATAACTCGCAAAATAGAAGGATACAGCCACACCCACAAGCACCGCCAGTATGGATTTAATCAGTCTGCTTCTGAGTTCCCTCAGGTGTTCCGTTAGGGGCATCTTGGGAAGTTCCTGCGGTTCCATCTTCTTTCACCTCTTGGTCCTCTAACTCATCTACTTTTTTTTGTTCCTCAAGTACTTTTTGGTTAATACTCTCCATGTACATTTGGTATCTTAATTCATCCCATGTTTCCCTTACCTTTCTGAGAAGGTCTCCCAGCTTGGTAGCAAGCTCCATCATTTTTTCAGGTCCTAAAAAAATAAAGGCAACAAGAAGTATTAATGCTATTTCAGGAAAGTCCATAGTTATAGTTTAATCCAAAAGCTCAGGTTTTTTTCTCTTCTTTTTCTATTTCTTCAGCTTTTACCTCTTTAACTTTCTTCTCTTCCTCAGTTTCTCCAGAAAGTGCCTTTTTGAAGTTTCTTATGCCTTCTCCAAGAGCTTTTCCAGCTTCCGGAAGGCGCGACGCTCCAAAAAGGAGGAATATTATGGCAAGGATAACTAAAAGCTCTGGCAAAGTAGGTGTATGAAACATATTCAGCCTCCTTCTTTCTGATGTGCCTTTCGCTCCTCAGTTTCTCCAGAAAGTGCCTTTTTGAAGTTTCTTATGCCTTCTCCAAGACCTTTTCCAAGTTCAGGTAGCCTGCTCGCTCCAAATATTACAAGGATCACTAAAAGTATAAGTATAAGTTGCCACGGCAAAGGGAAATGCATAACCATTACCTCCTACCTTTTTATTATAATCTTAGGCTTGACAAAAACAAGTGTACAGATTAATATTATAGGAGGAGTTTAGGTACGCAGAAGGGAGGGCGCCTTACCTTCGCTACTTTAAGCTCCGTAAATTTAGTTTTAAGGAGGTTTTTAGTTCCATGGCACTCAAAGGTACTGTAAAGTGGTTCAGCAAGGAAAAGGGTTATGGTTTTATAACCCGTGATGATAACCAAGGGGACGTTTTTGTCCATTTTTCTGCCATACAGCAGAGGGGTTTTAAAACCTTAGAACAAGGGCAGAGAGTAGAGTTTGAAATAGAGGAGGACAGTAAGGGACCACGAGCAAAGAATGTAAGACTCCTGAGCTAATCTAAAGCCCCTTCGGGGGGCTTTATACTATTCTTTTATGATCCTGTACGAGCTTTACAGAGGGAGAGATTACCGTATATTTCCTACGCTTGAACGCATACAAAAAGCGGTAGAGCATATAGGTCTTGAAAGGTTGCCTTATGTATCCTTTCAGGTAGGTGGTACTAACGGTAAGGGTTCTACATGCGCCTTCTTAGAAAGCATACTCAGGTATCATGGATACAAAACGGGTTGGTTTGTATCCCCACACTTAGTAGAAGAAGAGGAAAGATGGAGAATAAACGGTCAGAAAATGCCTTCTGCAAAATTGGAGTACTATGTAAAAGAACTAAAAAGCGTTTTTGAAAGGTTTGAGCTTACTTACTTTGAAGCATGCACTTTAATAGCTCTTGAATACTTCAAAGACGAAAGGGTGGATGTAGCGGTTTTTGAAGTAGGTATGGGGGGAAGGTGGGATGCTACCAAAGTTTGCAACCCTTCCGTGTGCGTTATTACCAATGTGGAACGGGATCACACCAAATGGCTCGGTGCAGATGTGGAAAGCAGAGCCATAGAAAAGTTGGGCATTTACAGAAAAGGTGTTCCGTTGATCCTTGGAAGCATGAAATTTCCCTTATATACTAAAGCTTTGGAAATGTGCGATGAGAAGGATCTTGTGGTAGGGGGATTGGACTTTTTCTCTTACGGTAAAGTGAGCAGGGAGAAAACAGTTATTCAGGAGTATCTTTGGCGGGATATACACTTGGAAGATGCGGTTTTAGGGCTTTGGGGTAGATGGCAGATAGGAAATGCCAGCTTGGCTATAACTGCCGCTGGCAGTCTTTTAAAACTAAACACTGACACACTAAAAGAAGCTCTAAGACAGACTTATTGGGAAGGGAGGATGGAGATAGTAAGAAAAGCTCCTTTGCTCATTCTTGACGGTGCGCATAATACAGATAGCATAAAAAAGGTTGTTAGAGAGGTAAAGAAGTATATAGGCAATATGACGCCAGTATTTACAGGTCTAAAGGATAAAGAGTGGAAAGAAAGTATGTACTTCCTTAGGGAACTTTCTGAACGCATATATGTTGTTCAGATTAATCATCACAGAGGAGAAAAATTAGAACATCTTGAAAAACACGCAAAAAATCTAGGTTTTAGAGAAGTTATACCTCTTTTGTCCTCTGATGAGGTGCATTGTATAGAGGAGGACCTTCTTGTGATAGGCTCCCTTTACTTGGTAGGTGAAGTAAAATCCACTTTAGAGAAGGCAAGAAAACCATGAAAGCCGAGTTTTTGGGTTCTTACACGAAGGACCTTCCTAAGGATGATTTGCAGGAAGTGGTGTTTGTAGGAAGATCCAATGTGGGCAAGTCATCTCTTATAAACATGATAGTAGGAAGACCTATTGCAAAAGTAAGTAAAGAGCCGGGTAGAACAAGGGCTATAAATGTATTCCTGTTAGAAGGTGGTGTAAAGCTCGTTGATGTGCCCGGATATGGTTTTGCAAAGGTTTCAAAACAAGAAAGAGAAAACTGGAAAGAACTTATGGAAAGGTATTTCACGGAAAGAAAAAATAACATAAGATGTGTATTTGTGCTCATAGATGGCAAGGTGGGACCTACCGAGCTTGACAGATCGATGATAGAGTGGTTGAGGCACAAAGGAATAAATCACTTAGCGGTGCTTACAAAAAGCGACAAGGCAGACCAAAAGGAGCTTTCAAAAAGCCTAAAAGAACTACAAAAACTTGGACTAAAAAATGCTATAATCACATCTGCCAAAGAAGGAAAAGGCAGAAAGGATCTTCTCAAAGCCATCCAATCACCTAAAATAGAGCTTTTTTAATAATGTCAGGTATGAGCCTTAGTTCCTCATCCAGTATCGTTCTTACATCAAGAAGCAAAGTGTTTTCCTTTATCCTGCCTATGAGAGGGGTGTCAAGATTTCTAAGTCGTTTTGAAAGCTCTTCCGCTGAAAGTTTTTTGTGTTTTAGGGAAACGCAGTAGGTTTCTAACATGAGATCTGGCAAAGATCCACCACCACACTGGGATGTATCTTTGATGATCCTAAGTTCAAGCTCAGGAACTTTTTCTTTTATCCATTTGTATAGCTTTTTGGCACGCCTTTTTAAGTAAGATGTGCTGTAAGTTAGCATTCTTAAGATGGGAATTTCCTGCCACCTTTCTTCTATGTATAGCCTTAGGGTCATTTCAAGTCCTGCCAAAGTCATTTTGTCTATTCTAACTATTCTACTGAGAGGATTTCTTTTTATGGGTTCTACGAGATGTCTATTTCCCAAAATGATGCCAGCCTGAGGACCTCCTAAGAGCTTATCCCCACTTGCGGATATTAGGTGGATACCCTTTTCCACACAACTTCTCAGGTCTGGCTCTTGAGCTTTTATTCCTAACTTCCTTAGGTCCAATAGAAGTCCGCTTCCTGTATCGTAATAAACGGGTAATGATAATTTCAAAAGGTCTTCTGGTTTAACCTCTTCTACAAAACCTTCCATGTAAAAGTTGCTTCTGTGTACTTTCATGATGAGAGCCGTATTTTCAGTTATGGCTCCTTCGTAGTCTTTCAATCGCGTTTTGTTGGTGGTTCCTACTTCTACCAGCTTTGCACCGCTTGCTCTCATTATGTCAGGTATACGGAAACTTCCACCTATCTCTACAAGCTCTCCCCTTGAAACTATTACCTCCTTACCGTTAGCATGGGTGTTAAGCACTAAGAAAACCGCACTTGCGTTGTTATTTACTACGAAAGCAGACTCACAACCGGTTAAGTGTACCAGATATTCTTCCACAAGTTTATGCCTTGAACCCCTTTTACCTTCATCAAGGTCATACTCCAAGTTGGAATAACCTTTTGCTATGTAGCTTACAAACTCAGCCACTTCTTCCGCCAAAGGAGACCTTCCTAAGTTTGTATTTATAACCACGCCTGTGGCATTTATGACCCTTTTAAGCCTTGTCTGAACTTTTTTGCGTATGCTTTCTTCCAAAAGCTCATAAAGGTCTGCCAGCGTATCCCTCTTTCCCTCTTTTATTTCCTTGCGTATTTGATCAAGAGTATCTTTTACCGCTTGTTTAACATATACTTCAGGATATCTATCTTTATAATGTTCTATCAGTTTTGATACCTGAGGTAAAGACCGAAGCAGTTTTTCTCTCATTTTTTTTAAACAACAGCGAGCAGTCTTCTCTTTTTGAGCACAAATTCCTTAACACCTTTTATATCCTTAGTGTTAAGGACGAACTCTGGCAGTGCCCACCCTCTCCTTGCCAAACCTACACCTAAATGCATGTATCTGAGGTGAGCAGGTGCGTGTGCATCTGTTACGATGGCTATGTAGACACCTTCTGTCATACACATACGCACATGTTCAGGTGAGAGGTCTGCTCTGAAGGTGTTTAGCTCCAGCGCTGTGCCAGTATCTCTTGCAAGCTTTATGATCTTTTCCATGTCCAAAGGGTAGCCCTGTCTTGAACCGTAGGATTTACCCGTTGGATGCCCTATGAGATTCACATAGGGATTCTCTATAGCTTTTAATATCCTGTAGGTATTGTCCTGAGAAAACCTTGTGTGTATAGATGCTACTACAAAATCAAACTCTGCAAGCACACTATCAGGAAGGTCAAGGCTTCCATCAGGAAGTATGTCCACCTCACAACCTTTGAGAATGTAAAAACCATTAGAAGAGTATTCTTTCTGTAGCATATCTATTTCTTTCCACTGCTGTTTGTATCTTTCCACATCAAGACCTTTTGCTACCCTTGCAGAGAAGGAGTGATCACCTACGACTACATACTCGTAGCCCATTCGGTAAGCAGTTTCTACCATCTCCTCCAAAGTGCCTATACCATCACTCCAGTTAGTGTGCATGTGAAAGTCTCCTTTTATATCTTGGAAGGATACGAGTTTAGGCAGTTTTCCTTCAAGGGCTAATTCTATCTCCCCTGCGTTTTCCCTTATTTCGGGAGGTGGTGTTTGCATACCCAGCAGTGCGTAAACTTCCTCTTCGCTACTTCCTCCTATCCATTGGTCTGTATCCGCTTTGAACACTCCATACTCGCTGAGTTTCAGACCTTTTGCTTTGGCTATGTCCCTAATCCTTATGTTGTGTTCCTTTGAACCAGTAAAGTACTGGAGTGCAGCCCCCCACTGATGAGGCTCAACGGTTCTCAGATCCACTTGCCTTGCATTTTCTAACACCACGCTTGACTTGGTTTCCCCTTTTAAAAGCACATCCTTAACACCATGAAAGTTTACAAAATGTTCGTGTATTTTGACCCAATTTTGGCGTGGTGCAGACACGAGTATGTCTATATCTCCTACCGTTTCTTTCCTCCTTCTAAGACTTCCAGCGAGCTCAACTTTTTCTATAAGGTTTTCCAGATGCTTCATGTAATCAAGATACTCCTGACCTATCTCAAAGGCTTCTATTAAGGTCATTCTCTCTTTGCTTTTTTCCCACAGCTCTATGCCTCTCATGATGTTCTGAAGCTTTTTCTCACCAAAACCAGGTAGAGTAGCTAACATGCCGCTACGCACCGCTCTTAAAAAGTCATCTTTACTTCTTATCCCAAGCTTTTCATAAGCTAACCTCAGTGTCTTTGGTCCTATGCTGGGAACATCCATAAGTTCAAGGAGGTCTTCTGGTACTTTAGACTTTAACTCTTCGTATTTGGATATCTTCCCTTTTTTAAGATACTCCAGTATCTTCTCTACGCTAGACTGTCCTATGCCAGGTATGTTGTATATCTTTCCGCTTTTTACAAGCTCCTCAACATCTACATTAAGCTCCGAAAGAATGTTAGCAACCCGTCTGTATGTGGCTATTCTGTAGGGATTATCACCAAGAAATTCAAGAATGTCAGCCATCTTTTCAAAAATCCGCGCTATCTCTTTATTTTTACTCATAGCTTTAGTATATAAATTAGTTCATTTTTTTCGCAGGGCGTATAATTTATTTAAGTTATGAGTAAAAAACCGGTGATGATTATAGATTTAGACAGGTGTATAGGTTGTTTGTCTTGTGAGGTAGCTTGCAAACATGAGAAAGGTTTAGAAAGCCTAAATATAAGACCCATGAAGGTATTTAGGGTAGAAGGGCTTGCGGAAACCGCAGACGCCTTTTTCCTTCCGATGAACTGCTATCACTGTGATCCTGCGCCCTGTGTTTTTGCATGTCCCACATCAGCCATGAAAAAAAGACATGATGGGATAGTGTATGTACAAGAGACACTCTGTATAGGTTGTAAGGCATGCATAATAGCCTGTCCTTACGGAGCTATAACTTTCAATCCAAACACTATGAAGGTAGAAAAGTGCGACTACTGCTATAAGAGGATAGATAGAGGACTTCTACCTTCCTGTGTTTCTAAGTGCGTAACTAACTGCCTCTATTTTGTCCAAGTGGATCAGTTACCTAAGGAGCGCCACATAACCAACAGGATAAACTCAGAATCTCTTTTAGAACTCTTCAATTGGAAAGAGCCAGTGCAAACATGCGTGTCAAATTCAGAATAGCCATTTACAAGGAAGGGACAAAACTAAGGAAAAGCGACTTTGCAAACAAAAGAGATGCCTTTTGTGTGGCTCTTAGATACATACTTGAGTTTAAGTATCTTGAGTCTACTAAATGGCTCATGCTCTCGGAAGATTCTTACGAAAAGTATTTTCTGTTAGGGCTTGTAAATACCGCTTTGGGTCAGGAAAGTCAGGCAAAGGAATTTTTTCAAGAAGCGGAAAAATACCCGAGGAAAACCCCTTACACCTTTAAACTGGAGTATACTAATATTACAAACACCGCGGAACGGAGGTAAGAGATGGCAGTAGTAGTAAGAATACCTACACCTCTCAGAAGATTAGCAAACGGGCAAGGAGAAGTGCAGGTGGATGCAAAAACCGTAAGAGATGCCATAGAGAAACTGGAGGAGATGTTTCCGGGTTTTAAAGAGAGGCTCGTTGATGAAAAAGGTGAGCTAAGAAGGTTCGTAAACCTTTATCTCAACGATGAGGACATAAGATTTCTAAAGGGTATAGACAGTGAGCTAAAGGACGGTGATGTGTTATCCATAGTGCCAGCTATAGCTGGAGGCTATCTTAAGTAAAGCCTTTCTATACCCAAAAGTATCCCCTCAAAGAGCTTTTTCGCACTCTCTTGGTCTTTTAGTTGTATAGTAAGTCTTTCTATGCCTCCTGTGTATAGTATTACACTTTTACCTCGCAGTTCCATAGTTCTTATGTGGGAGTAAGGCACCGCATAGATGCTGTCTTTTGCTCTGTAAAGGAGGTATCTGTCCTCTAAAAGCACCCCTTCATCGAGCGGTAAGTCTTTAGAGTCTTCATCAGACATAAGAAGTTCCTGAGATAACTCAAGAGCTTCCGCTTCTGAGAGAATACCTTTTCTTACCAGAAAAAGTAGGATGCTTTCGTTCTTATGTTTTTCTTTCAGGAAAACCTCTACATCTTCTTTTTTAATCTTATTTCTTCTTATGAGCTCTTTTATTATATCTGCATCCTTCATGCTATTCCCGGCGGAACTTTTATAGGACTTTTGAAGCCTTCAGTATCTTCTTGCACAAACATAGCATAAACCCCAAAAGCGTACTTGCTTAGCTCTATAACTCTGCCCACTTTGACACCTGCATCTTCGAGGATTAACCCTATCTCCCACTCGGAGTAGACTTCCTCTGCAGGTGGTCCTTTGTCCCTATCCTCTTTCTTCCAGTCTATTATAGCAAGGTAAGCAAACCTTTTAGCAACGCGCCTTAGTTCCTTTATAAACTCAACAGGGTTTTCCAGTTCGTGAAACACAAAAGCCATAAATATAAAATCAACGCTACTTTCAGGAAGGGGTACGCTGTTTTCTTCAGACTTTAAGACCTCTACATTTTTTAAACCTAAGCTCTCCACCTTGCGTTTGGCATAATCAACTGCGGACTCCTCTATGTCTATGGCATAAACCTTTCCTTCTTCCCCTACCGCTTGGGATAGGTAAGGAAGGTAAAAACCGGCACCGGTACCCACATCAAGCACTTTCATACCCTTTCTTAGCCCAAACTCTTTTAGCACTTTGGGAGGATCAAATAGCTCAAGCCTTGAAGGGTCATCAAGCTTTTCCAGCTTAGATGGATCAAACTTGTGAGCCATGGTCTTACACCTCACATAAGATTTAGTAACTCTCTTAACTTCTTTATCTCATCTCTTAGCTTTGCAGCTTTTTCAAACTCCCACCGCTTTGCGCATTCAAACATCTCCTTTTCTAACCTCTCTATCTTTTTCAGTAAGTCCACCTCACTGTTTATGCCTTTGGGTATATTTGGAGGCATTTTAACATAGTCCAGCTCTTCTATGGAGAGGAGGTCTTTTACGGGTTTGGATACGCTTTTGGGTGTTATCCCGTTCTGTTGGTTGTACAGTCTTTGTTTTTCTCTTCTTCTTTGTGTTTCTTCTATGGCTTTTCTCATGGACTCTGTGATGGTATCCGCGTAAAGTATGGCTTTACCGTTTACATTTCTTGCAGCTCTACCTATGGTTTGTATGAGGGAAGTATAACTTCTTAAAAAACCTTCCTTGTCTGCGTCTAAGATGGCAACCAAAGAGACCTCTGGGAGGTCAAGACCCTCTCTCAGAAGGTTCACGCCTACTATAACATCCACGCTACCTTCTCTGAGTTCTTTTATCACTTTTGCCCTCTCTATGGCATCAAGGTCTGAGTGCATGTACTTGGCAGACAGTCCCCTTTCTGTTAGGTAGTCTGCAACCTCTTCTGCAAGCCTTTTGGTAGTGGTAAGCACAAGGGCACGCTCATTTCTTTTCTTTCTTTCCTGCACCTCTCTGAGGAGGCTCTCAAGCTGTCCCTTTTTAGGTCTTACCTCTACTTCTGGATCTAAAAGTCCTGTAGGTCTTACTATCTGCTCCACTATAACTCCCTTGCTTCTTTCTATTTCCCAATCACCGGGCGTTGCGGAAACATAAATCACCTGATTTATCTTTTCAAGGAATTCCTCAAACTTTAGAGGTCTGTTGTCAAGTGCGGAAGGAAGCCTCCAGCCGTACTCCACGAGTTTTTCTTTTCTGGATCTGTCTCCGTTGTACATGGCTCTTATCTGAGGTATAGTAACATGCGATTCGTCTATGATGATGAGGAAGTCTTCTGGGAAGTAATCAAGAAGAGTAAAGGGTGGCTCTCCGGGTTTCCTTCCGTCAAAGTACCTTGAGTAGTTTTCTATACCTTTACAGTGTCCTATCTCCTTTATCATCTCCATGTCGTACATGGTTCTCTGATAGAGCCTTTTTGCCTCAATTTCTTTGCCCTGAGACTTAAAGAACTTTACTCTTTCGTCTAAGTCCCTCTTTATCTGCTCAAGCACATGGTCCAAGCTCTCTTTTTTTGCTATGTAGTGAGATGCAGGAAATAGAGAAAACTCTTTAAGCTCGCTGATAATACTTCTGTTTAGAGCATCCATAAGGATCAGCCTTTCTATCTCATCATCCCAAAACTCTATCCTTACTATTCTGTCTTCTGTGTTAGATGGCACTACCTCTACAGCGCTACCTTTTACGCTAAAGGTAGCTCTCGTATAAGCATAATCGTTTCTTTGGTATCCTATCTCCACAAGCTTTCTTATGAGTTTGCTCATGCTGAACCTATCACCTACTCTTAGCTTTATCCTCAGGGAGTAATAGTTTTCTGGAGATCCAAGTCCGTATATGCAAGATACAGAAGCAACTACTATTACATCTCTTCTTTCTAATACGGATATGGTTGCAGAATGTCTGTATCTTTCAAGCACTTGATTGATGGATGCATCTTTTTCTATGTAAAGGTCTTTTTCTGGTATGTACGCCTCAGGTTGGTAGTAGTCGTAGTAAGATATAAAGTATTCCACTGCGTTCTGTGGAAAAAGCTCTTTGAACTCTCTGTATAACTGTGCTGCGAGTATTTTGTTGTGGGATATCACAAGCGTAGGTTTGTTATGTTGAGCTATAACGCACGCCAAAGTGAAGGTCTTTCCTGTGCCAGTAGCTCCCAGAAGCACTTGCTCCTTTACGCCACTTTCTAAGTTATCAAGGAGTTCTCTTATAGCCTTAGGCTGATCTCCCGCAGGCTTTAAGTGGGTTTTTAGCAAAAAACCTTCTTGAACTTTCATATTTTAAAATTTAGATCCTGGTTCATCTGTTTTACTTTTTCTTCAAGGCTCTCCATATAATCTTCCAACTTTTTGGCTATGTGGGGATCCTTTAGCGCCAATATCCTTAGAGCTAAGAGAGCTGCGTTTGTAGCATTTCCTATACCCACAGTAGCCACAGGAACACCCGAGGGCATCTGTACTATGGAATAAAGAGAGTCCACACCTGCAAGATGCTTTGAAGGTATGGGCACTCCTATAACGGGTAAAATGGTCAAAGAAGCGGTCATACCCGGCAGATGGGCAGCACCTCCTGCACCTGCTATGATAACCTCTATACCTCTACTCTTAGCGCTTTTGGCAAACTCGTACATAAGCTCTGGAGTTCTGTGGGCAGACACCACCTTGACCTCACACTCAACACCAAACTCTTTAAGTAATCCATAAGCTTCTTGAAGATGTTCCCAATCGGATATACTACCCATTATAATAGCAACCTTCATGAAGCTTAGTATAAACTATTCTGACTTAGAGGATACTAACTGTTAGAACTTTTCTCCTCTTTCCTACTTTTTTCTACTTGACAGGATTAGATCATGTGATACATTATCAAGGTATGTATAAAATAGGGAAGTTTGATAGCAGAGAAACTCTTAAATGAAAAAGCATAATAAGCAATCTCTAACACAAAATACAGAGTTAAGAACCTTTTCTATCAGAATAAAGTCTAATAAATTAGAAAAGAAACTAAAGAATATCTTACTTACCTACAAGCACTTTGAAAATATGTTGCTTATACTTATCAACCAAAACTACAATCTATATAAAGATGGTAAAGATACAAACGACTTTAATTTGCTAACTTCTCCACAACTTATGAGAAATGCTTTGTATGATTACAACTCTAAACACTCAACACAGGTAGAGTATCTCCAAAACAAATACAAAGACAATCAACTGTGGCAAGCGTTGAAAGAAACAGCCAAGAAGTTAAAACCACATAACTTACTTCATATCATAAAGAGAGTAAAAACAAGCTTTAAAACTTATTTTACCAGCTTAGAGTTATACAAACAAAATCCAAGTTTATTTAATGGAATGCCTAAACCTCCTAAACCAAAGAAGCTGTCTAAATTAACAAACTATTCTATAGAATTGGATAAATACTGTTCTTTGTCTTTTGCAAGATTGGAAAAGGAAAATTTAGTAGGTATCAATCTGTTTGACGGTATGGTTTATATACATGTAGATAAAGAACAGGTCAAGAAGCTAACGGACATAGACAAGCTATACTCCGCAAGGCTTGTGTATGACAATGGAAGCTTGTATTTGCAAATTAATTATCTGAAAGAACTAAAGAAAATTCAAACAAAGCAAAGTAAATACGCCAGTATAGATATAGGTATAAACAATCTAATGGCAGTGTTTATAGGCGATGAACATACTTCGTCCCTGATAGTAGATGGCAAACCCTTTAAACATTACAATACCAAGTTCAACAGGGTTATAGCAAAGCTAAATGAAAGCAGGGCTAATGAGGTAGAGGAGTGGGCTGTATCCAAGACAGGAACAAAATATCCTGCTAAATATACAGAGAAAGGTAAGAATATTGGCAGGTTTATAAGCTTTCTCTTTGCTAAGAGAAATAAATTTTTCACGGATCAGTTTCATAAAATGGCTAAGCGTATAGTGGAGTATTTACATCTACATGGAGTGTCAGATGTCTTTATATCTAAAAACTTAGCAGAACTTAAAAACAACAGACAATGTGAACTAAGCAAAGCTATAAAACAGAACTTCATTCAAATACCGTTTATAAAGCTACTCAAATACATAGAATACAAGGCGCAGGAGCGAGGAATAAGAGTGCATTATGTAGATGAAAGGTATACATCTAAGGCAAGCTGTATAAGTGATGATGTAAAGAGTATCCAGGATAGCCCTGACTTGACTAATGCTTTCAATGGAAAGCGTGTTAAGAGGGGTTTGTTCTTGGATACTGTTATAAACAAAGTGTTCAATGCGGATGTTAATGGAGCGGTAAATCATATTAAGGTGGGAGTGGGTAAAAGTTTTGAGTGGCTAAAAGACAAACTCTTTAAGTTGTGTAATCCCATTAAAATCAAAAGCGACTACGAGTTCTGTAAGCTCTTAAAGAGTTTACAGAATAGTGGGTTGGGTAAGTCCAGGATATTCCTGGAGGCGCCGCAATCTAACAGGCTGGCATTTAATGTCATCTTTTGTTAGGTGTAAGTCGGCGGTTTATAATAAAGACTTTAATGAAAAAAGTTCTTATCCTTGGTAGTGGTCCCAATCGTATTGGTCAGGGTATAGAGTTTGATTACGCATGCGTGCATGCTATATACGCTTTGCGCGAGGAAGGTATAGAGACTATCATGGTAAACTGCAATCCAGAGACTGTATCCACAGATTATGACACAGCGGATAAGCTTTACTTTGAACCTGTTGTTCTTGAAAATGTGCTTGAAGTGATCAGAAGAGAAAAGCCTGACGGTGTGTTTCTACAGTTTGGAGGACAAACGCCACTAAAACTTTCCCTTCAGCTCAAAAAAGCAGGTATCAACATACTTGGCACACAACCAGAAAGTATAGACATAGCAGAGGATAGGGAACTTTTTAAACAGCTTATGGATAAACTTGGTATAAAGCAGCCACCGAGCGCTGCGGTAAGGTCAAAGCAAGAAGCAATAAAAGTAGCAAAAAGCATAGGATACCCCGTTTTGGTAAGACCTTCTTATGTGCTTGGTGGTAGGGCTATGAGAATAGTCTACGACGAGGAAGAGCTCATAAGTTATCTTGAGGAAGCAGTTAGTGTAAGTTATGAAAGACCTATACTCATAGATAAGTACCTGTCTGACAGCGTTGAGGTAGATGTGGACGCAATAGGTGATGGAGATGATTATCTTATCGGTGCTATTATGGAACACATAGAGGAGGCAGGAATTCATTCTGGGGATAGTGCAGCCTGCATACCACCTTATACACTAAAAGAGGAAGTTATAAATGCAATAAAAGAGCAATCCAAAAAAATAGCCAAAGCACTTTCCGTAAAAGGTCTTATAAACTTGCAGTTTGCGGTAAAGAACCATGAGGTTTTTGTGCTTGAGGTCAACCCAAGAGCTTCACGAACTGTACCTTTTGTAAGCAAAACTATAGGGTATCCTCTTGCAAAGCTTGCAGCTAAGATAGGGATAGGCGAAAAACTCAGACAGTTGGTACCAGAGGTTTTTGATAGGATGGAAAAAAAAGATGTGCACATTGCAAGCGACTTTATGAGTGTAAACAAAAGGTTATACGCGGTAAAGGAAGTGGTTTTCCCCTGGAAAAGGTTTCCGGAAGTAGACCCCTTGCTTGGACCAGAGATGAAAAGTACGGGAGAAGTTATGGCTATAGATGAGGAGTTTGGTATGGCTTATTACAAAGCTCAACTTGCAGCAGGCAACAGACTACCCACAAAAGGAAGGGTCTTCATAAGTGTTGCAGACAGGGACAAGGAAAAAGTGATTGAGCTTGCCAAAGGTTTCAAAAATATAGGCTTTGAAGTTTGTGCTACTTTTGGTACACACAAGTTTTTAAAACAGCATGGAATAGATACAATCCATGTGCTAAAAGTGTCCGAAGGAAGACCCAACATAGTAGATATGATAACCAACGGAGAGATAAACTTGGTCATAAACACACCAACAGGCAAGAAAGAAAGAAGTGACGCCTATCATATAAGAAGAGCAGTGGTGCAATACGATGTTCCCTATACCACCACGGTCAGAGGGGGTTATGCCATACTGTCAGCCATTGAGTGTTTCATAAAGGAAAAAGGAAAGCTAAGAGTTTACGCATTACAGGACTTACACTTATGAAGATAGTCTTAACGGGTCCGCCTGGGATAGGTAAAACTACCTTAGTAAAAAAGGTAGTAGCGCAGATCAAAGATAAAGTGATAGGCTTTTGGACTGAGGAGGTAAGAGATAAATCCAGAAAAGAAAGAACAGGATTTAGTATAGTAAGCACAGACAAAAAGTCCACAATATTTGCAAGCAAGTTCTTCACTTCCAAACATTTAGTAGGTTCTTATGGAGTGAATGTGGAAAAGTTTGAAAGCATAGCGTTGCCAGTTCTTGAAAAAGCTTTAGAAGAAAAAGACAAGATAGTAGTTATAGACGAAGTGGGAAAGATGGAGCTCTTCTCTGAAAAGTTTATCCGTATGGTTTTTGAGCTATTCTCGTCAGCCAATCGCTCTTTACTCATCACCATACCCATAAGGGATGTGCATCCCTTGGTAAGATGGATAAGGAAACATCCACAAGCGGTGCTTATAGAGATAAAAAAAGAAAACAGGGATCAGCTGTTAGAAGAGATAGTTAGTTTATTACAGGATCACAAAACCTACTAGACACACCACCCAAAAGGAACACAAAAAGATAATCCATTTCGTATATTTTAAATTATGGGCTTGTTTATTGAGGACCTTTTAAACTTTGGAAATCTTATGGATGCAGAGATAGACATACAGCTACAGAAAGACCTTTTAAAGAGTGCTTACCCTAAGCTAAACTTTGAGCTTGATGATGGGCTTTTGAAGATACATATGGAAACCAGAGGACTGCTATTTAAGAGAAAAAAAGAGATCAGGCTTTCGGAAAATGCAAATAGTGTCAAAAATGATAAAAATACGGGCAGGAGGTACATACTTATGAAAGTTCTTACAAAAGACCTGCCAGAAGAACTTACAAAAGAGGAGGTTTTCTTGGTAGATGGTGAGCTTTTTGGTATGGATGTATGGCCTGCAGTTAAGCTGACAGAAGTTTACGAAAAGATACCCAAGCAGTTTAAAGAGAGGCTTACTCTTACCAGATACAAGCTCAAGAGGGACGGTATAAGGATCTTCCTAAGGGTGGAAAAGTAGTATAATCTTTTTTAAAAGTTGCGGAGGCATGGTATGGCTAAAGTTTACTATGAAGAGGACGCTACCCTTGAACCCCTGATGGGTAGGACTGTAGCCATTTTGGGGTACGGTAGTCAGGGACACGCCCATGCATTGAATCTAAGAGATAGCGGAATAAGAGTGGTCATAGGTCTACATCAAGGTAGCAAGTCTAAGCGTAAGGCTATTGAGGATGGTTTCCCGGTTCTTGAACCTGCAAGGGCTGTGCAAGAAGCTGACATAATTATGTTTCTAACGCCTGACACAGTTCAACCGCAGATATACAGAGAAAGTGTAGAACCGCATCTTGATTCAAACAAAAGTCTCGCTTTCGCTCACGGCTTTAACATACACTTCAAACAGATAGTGCCCCCAAAGGAAGTGGATGTGTTTATGGTAGCACCAAAAGGACCGGGACACTTAGTAAGATGGATGTACGAAGAAGGCAAAGGTGTACCGGCACTAGTAGCCATATATCAAGATGCGAGCGGTTATTGTAAAGATAAAGCTCTTGCGTACGCAAAAGCCATAGGTGCCACAAGGGCAGGAGTGATAGAAACCACATTCAAAGAAGAAACAGAAACGGACCTGTTTGGAGAGCAGACGGTACTTTGTGGAGGTGTTACTGCGCTCATAAAGGCAGGGTTTGAAACCCTTGTAGAAGCTGGTTATCAACCTGAAGTCGCTTATTTTGAATGCCTTCACGAGCTTAAGCTTATTGTGGATCTTGTATACCAGTACGGTATAGCTGGCATGAGATATTCCATATCGGATACCGCTAAGTACGGTGATGTTACCCGTGGAGAAAGGATATACAAACTCATAAAACCCATTATGAAGGACATACTGGAGGAGATACAAAAAGGAGAGTTTGCCAAGGAATGGATATTAGAAAACCAAGCTGGAAGGCCTGTATTCAACGCTCTTTTAGAAAAGGACAGAAAGCACCTTATAGAAGAAGTAGGTGAAAAGTTAAGGGAGATGATGCCTTGGATAACGGGTAAGGAGCTCAAATGAACCTTACAAAGAGGAAAGAAGCTCTAAAGAAAGTTTACACGCCTGTTGGTGTAGTGCTTTACAAACTTCACTTTCCTCCTAACCTTATAACTCTACTTGCTTTACTTCTCGGAATGGCTTCTGCTTACTCTTTCTATCACGGGAAACTACTAACGGGTGCCAGCTTTTTAGTACTTTCTGGACTTTTTGACCTTGCGGACGGTACAGTAGCAAGGCTTTCGGATAAAGCTTCCAAGTTTGGTGCAGTCTTTGACTGGGTGGCAGACAAGTGGGTAGACGGGTTCGTTTTGGGAACAGTGGGATACTTTTATGCGGGACCTTTTACTGCCATAACAGTAGTGACAGCATCCATGCTTCATTCCTTCATAAAACCCGTGGTCTATTCCGAAATAGGATACCAGGCGCGCATAAAAGGGAAAATAAAAGATCCTCTAGAGGGTGTTGGCTTTTTCGGAAGACCAGAAACACACCTGACGCTAGTAATGTTTGCCATATTAGAAAGAGTGAACGCTCCTATAGGCTTATCTTTAGGTATAAAACTCATAGCTCTTTTGAGCATGCTATCTCTTCTTTTGAGGATACTTTACCTTTACAAACACTTTGGGAGGGACTATGAATAGGCCATATGTGATCATAGTTTCCGAGGTAAGCGTTGATGGAAAGCTAACTCTTTACAGAGGAGCATCCAGTAAAGAACTTATGACACTGATGGATCAAGAAGCCTATAGATATCTTCATGAGATAAGAGCCAAGGTGGACGGTATCATGGTAGGTTGCGAAACAGTAAGGACGGATAACCCAAGCCTTACAGTTAGGTATGTTCGGGGGAAAAATCCTGTCAGGGTAATCCCATGTTCTACCGCAAATGTTCCTTTGGATGCCAATATTTTTTCAAAGGACGCGCCCACCCTTATAGTGACCACAAAAAGAGCACCCGCCGAAAGGTTAGAAAAGATAAAAGAAACAGGAGCAGAAGTGTGGATTGTAGGAGAAGACCTTGTAGACTTTGATGCTCTTATGCCTATGCTATTGGAGAGAGGGATAAGCAGTCTTATGGTAGAGGGTGGTGCTTCTATAAACTGGGAGTTTATAAAGAGGGGCTTCGTAGACGAAATAAGACTCATACATTTGCCAGTTATAGTAGGTGGTGAGAATGTGCCTACTCTTGTAGGTGGTGAAGGCTTTAAAAAGCTCAGAAATCTTATGCATCTTAGACTAAGGGCACACTTCAAAAGGGGGCACCACCTCATCACCGAATGGGAGGTGGTCAGGTAGCATCCTTAAGTTTATTATGACAGTAAGGACATACTGTTGCCTTTATATGTACCTCGCTGTAGCACACTGGACACCTTTTCCTACCCTTAAGATAAAGGAAGACATTAAAGTGAAAAAGGTACTTAAGAAGCAGGTAAAGGAAGAAAATACCTAATATAATCAGCCACGCTTTTATTGGTGTAAAAACTTCGTAGTTTTTTATCCATAAATATGTTGCTGATATGGACGATATCCAGAAAGCTATCCTTCTATCTAAAAACACCTGAGCCATTACCTGGATCAAAGCCAGCCAGATAAAGAACTGAACCAAAGGCTCTTTGAAGAGGGGTTCAATAGTTTTTAACCAATCCATTGAATATCCAGCCCCGAACTATCAGATGAAGAAAAAAACCCAAATGAAACACCAAAAGGTTCAGAAGAAGCTCTACCTGACCAAAAGACCTAAGAATGTAAGAGAAGAATATCCCCATAAATACAAGCCTTACCAAACTTGAAAGGTATAGCCATCTTGTGTATCTGGAAAGCATGTAAAGGCTCTCCACATAAAAAATTCCTAACAGGAAGCTGACCAACAGCATACTCAGATTTTATCACAAGTTATAATAGTGTGTAGCGTAATGAAGATCTTTTCCCTTGACACATCTTTTTCTTTTTTAAACTTCTCGGTGATCGATAATGGAAAGCTTGCGTTTTTATGCTATCTTGACAACTCAAAGAAAACGCTTGAAAACTTACC
This sequence comes from Hydrogenobacter sp., assembly GCA_028276405.1. Lineage (GTDB taxonomy): Bacteria > Aquificota > Aquificia > Aquificales > Aquificaceae > Hydrogenobacter. The sequence continues at coordinate 38,175 of JAPYWJ010000006.1, read as the reverse complement.
TAAAGTGCTATTGGAGTATAATGTAAAACCTCAAGATTACGATGCCTTTGCCATTTCCGTAGGTGCTGGATATCTCACCTCAGTGAGAATTGGCATAACTTTTATAAAAACTTGGGCTTACCTTTTTAATAAGCCGGTGGTAGGTTATGAGAATCTTGAAATGATGGCAAAATACATACCTGTGGACTTTCCTAAGATACCTTGTCTGAAAGTAAGCCATACGGTATTCTATAGGGTAGCGGAAAAAGATAGAATATCAGAGGTGAAGACTTCAAAAGAATGCCCTTCTGAGGGGCATACAATAAGCTTAAAAGAGCATGGCATACAGAGTAGTAAGATTGTTCTTGAGTTTTTCCCTTTTTCCACTTACGGTGGTATGTATGCTTACGAAAAGCTAAGTTCTGGATACAAAGGCGACCATCTCTTCTTTCTGGAACCCCTTTATGTGACCTCCTCCCTCACTCCTTAATCTATACCAACCGTATCAAAGCTGACCTTAAACTGCTTTAGCCTTATGGTGGATACTTTCTTTTTGAGCTTTAGCCTATAGTAAGAGCCTCTTGTCTTTCTTTACACTTTATACACTTTCCGCATGGAATTATTTCTCCTTTGATCTTTCTGGGTCTAGCACACGAAAGAGTAAGGTCATAAGGTACTATACCAAGACCACTTTTTATTATGCGAGCCTTCTCAAGACCAAATAAAGGCGTATCTATGACGAATTCTCTGCCTGAACCCTTGGCTATGAGTCTTTCCAGGTCTTTTATATACTCTCTTGTGTTATCTGGAAAGGCATAAAGCCCAAGACTCCCTATAGCCAATCGGTTTATGTTCTTAGAAAGAGCGTAAAGGGCACATGCAGTTATAAGGGTCATGTTCCTAAGGGGTATGAAAATATCCTGGATAGTTTTTAAGGTTTTTCTGGGAACCGCTTGCCCTTGCACTCTTAGCACCCTTAGTACCATGAGATTTGGATAACTTATTTTTGTGTATTTCCATAGGTTTATTGCGTTTTCAAGTTCAAGCTTCTCCCACTTTTCCCCAGATTTTACATAAACTGGATAAACCAAATAGCCTTTTTGAAGGTACATGTAAAGCAAGGTGGTGCTTTCTACACCACCACTGAAGAGGACTGCTATTCTAGCACTCACCGGATATGTGCCTCCCACTATCTAAGTTTATAACTTCCCCAGTTATACTTTGGGCATTAAGTAAGAACTCGGTAAGCTCCACCACATCCTTTAAGGAAACTGACCTCTTAAGAGGAGTTTTTTTTATATACTCTTCCCACTTTTCATCAGGAAAGTCGTCTGGCTTTAGTGTGGGTCCCAGAGCTATGGCGTTAACTAACACATAGGGTGCAAACTCCTTTGCCAAAACCCTTACTGCAGTATGAAGAGCTCCTTTTGAGATAAAATATGCAGAGTAATACCTGTATGGTGTTGTGTCAGCAGCCCAATCTCCAAAGGCTACTATCCTACCTTTAGGATCACCAGAATTCTGAAGCATGTACGGGTAAAGAAGCTTACAGAGAAACAGGAAAGCTTCTGTGTTTGGAACAAAGTGTGCATACAGCTCATCTCTTTTTAAAGACTCTATGGGTGTAGAGAAATAAGGGCTTGCACCGTGTATAAAAGCATCTATTCCATTTAAGTAATCCACAGCCTTCTCTACTACCTTTAGGTAGCCATTAGGGTCTGACAGATCCCCTTCAATGCCAAAGGCATTTTCCTTTAAGAGCTCTTCTACTGCTTGAGTGTATGTACGGTAAACGAAGGCTACTTTGTATCCATTGTCTATAAGTTTCTTGGCGATGTTAAACCCTATCCTTCTTACACCCGTCATGAGCACTCTTTTCATAGGTTGTATTATATATACTTATTCTTTTATACGCTGGGTGAGAAATTAGTTTAAAGCTAAAGTTTGGTAATAAAAAACCTGCTGAGGGAGGGAGGATAATGAGGCTTACAGGAAATCTGTGTCACTTAAAAACTCTGTTTAGTATTTCTTCTATTGCTTGTAATATAACCAGTACAGTCCATGGATGCCAAAAGTTGGCATCTTCTCTTTAGCCAAATTTTCCACTGCCTGAAAATTTACATTTCCAACTCCCACAATAGTTCCAGGTCCATCAATATCTCCTTTTTCATTCAGCTTTATATTTCCATCCCTGCTGACTTGCAAAATTATAAAAATTCCCCGCAAGCTTAGAGTAGAAAAATCCATTGACGACATTGAAAGAAAAGCCCCCAGTGGGGGCAAGGAATATTCACTCCTTTTCTGATTTAGGGAAAAACTTAAGAAAAGGTTGGAATATTTTGGAAAGTATGCCCTCTGCAGAGGATTCTTGATCCTCTGTCTCTGTTTCTGTAAAAGTATTCGCATTTCTCAGAAGAAGTACATTTCCACGGACGCTTACTAATTTAATATCTCCGTAATACGCCAAAAGGTATGTGGATTCAAGTGGATGGGCTATACCCTCTTTAACGCACATGCTCTTAAAGTTCTCCAAGGTAATCTCTCCTGCTATTTTGGGAAGCACTTTTTTCTTTATGGTTTGGACACTCTCTGAAAATTTCTCTCTTTCATCCCAAAGTTTCAATGCTTCTTCAAAGTGTAAGCCCAATATCCTTGCAAGCTTACCTTCTATCCGGCTTGCAAGGTTTACATTAATCACCGTATAGCCAAGTTCCTGAAGCTTTTGGAAAACCAAGGGGGTAGTGCTCCACCGATCCCTATTCTTTTTGTAGGTAATCCTTAAATAAGTTGTTTTTAACGTTTTATCCTTTGCTACTGCACTAAGTGCCTCTTCATCGTTGGTTCCTATGATTAATTCTTCCGCTTTCAAACCATGTACCAAGTGTTTTACCATGCTCAGCTTGAGCTTTTTTGCGTCCAATAGTTTTACACCGTTCTTTTTGTATATCTTTGTAAGCAGGTCCCCTACCTTACTCCAATACTCCCATTGACGATTAATAGCAAAGTAGATGGGTGTTTCTGGAAAATTTCTTTTCAGCCAGATCATAAAGTGGCTTTGGTCGGCACCAAGATACCATTGGACATCAATAAGTATTAACTTTTTTCCATTTTCAGCCATTTTACCACCTCCTTTGTCTTTGGTTTTAGAAAGGGTCCCCCATGGGGACCTCGTTTTATACCTTCCATTCACCGGAAGGCACCAAAGTCGCACCCTCCACCTCTCTGTTGTACAGATAGGCGTAGGCACGCAAAGGAGTGTGGTCCTCAAGGACCACCTCAATAAGCTCCCTCCTGAAGAGGAAAGGAGTGGCTTCTACCCAGTCAAGCTCCCTAAGAAGCCCTTCTGGGATTTCGTAGACCTCTCCACGCACTATCCCATCTCCGGGAACCACCCCAGGGTAGGCGTGCAGGTCGTAAAGGACAAAGCCCCTTGCCAAGGCACGCCCCAAAAAAGGACAGCCCTTTAAAAGACTGTGCCTTGAACCACCCCTTTTAAGGGTGCCATAGACAAAGAGGTAAGCCATTAGGCCACCTCCTCGCAATAAGGGGTCCAAAGACCCCTCAGAGGAAGTCTTCCCTTGTTAGGAAGGCTTACAATTTTGTTTCTTCTCCTAACTACCACCATAACACTATATATAACTCGCCTTTTCAGCATTTTCTGACAATCTACAAACTGAAGATATCCTTTGAAAGCTTTGGGCTAAAGAAGGGTTCTTTGTCTTCTTCAAAAAGCGTTAGAAGTCTTGCTCTTTCTGTTTCATACCGGAATAAACCTTCAATCCGCCCGTTTTCCGCTAAAAGCTTTTCATACTGCCATCTTGTAAGCTTTAGTTGGTTAATATCTTCTACAAACCGCTTTATGTTTGGGGCTCCCACAATGCCTTTATACTGCTTATTGAACCGCCCGAAAGAGGAAGTCCTATTATTTGTGATAACTAATAGAGAGACTTTCTTTAAGTGTAGACCAACTTTCTGTAGCTTCATCATAATTAAATTTTATAAAACATTGGAGGCTTTTGTTAGTCTTGCAAATTTGACACCTCTTAATCCGCCTATGCTGATAGATATACCTTCTATCTCATCAGGTCTTCCCTTCAATACTATGTTTTCGAGACAGTTATGGTGGTCTAAGTGTATGTGCGTACTGCAAAGCACTTTCACATATTCGTTGTGCTGTATTTCAAGCATCTTCTGAGCAAGTTCTCGCTGATGATGATCATATATTAAGGTTAAAACGCCAATAACCTCCTCCTCCGCCCGCCACGCATCTTCTACCATAAGTTCCCTTATGAGGTCTCTTATGAGCTCGGACCTTGAGGAATAACCCCTTTTTATTATCTTTCTATCAAGCTCTTCCAACAAATACTGAGGCAAAGACACACAAAACCTTACAACCTTTTCCTTCATAGAAGGATTATAGAAGCTCCTTTACCTTTTTGACAACTTCCTCGTAATTGGGTTCCTGAGTGATTTCTGGAACAAGCTGTATGTATGCAACCTTTCCGTCTTTATCAACTATGAAAACCGCCCTTGCAAGTATACCTTTGAGTGCACCCTCTGCAATGAGAACTCCGTACTTTTCCATATCTCTGTATCTGAAATCCGAGGCTACAGTTACATTACCTATGTTGAAGCTTTCACAAAACCTCTTTTCTGCAAAGGGCAAGTCCATGGATACCACAGTTACATCTACACCTTCTATGCCAGCAAGCATCTCGTTGAACTTCTTAGTTTCCGTCTCACAAACCGGTGTATCTAAAGAAGGTACTGTTATGATCACCTGCACTACACCTTTTGCACCACCCACCATCTTTTCCTGAAGGTCTTTGGTAACAACTACCGCTTCGGGTGCTCTGTCTCCTACAGAAAGTGTAGGACCTGATAGAGTAACGGGATTTCCTTTTAGGTTAACAGTCTGAGCCATCTTAAAACCTCCTTCTCTTAGTTTTATTAGAATTTTAAAAGGATCTGCGTATAGTATGCAAGATGATACAAGTCAGCCTGCGTTATAATATGAGCTTCTTATGGCAAGAGCTGTTTTGGAGATAAGCGCGGACGCTATAAGACATAACATAAAAGCACTGAAAGAATTTTCTGGTAAAAAGATTATAGCGGTAGTTAAGGCTGATGCTTATGGTATGTCTGCTTTCCATGTGTGTAGCGTGTTGGAACATATGGATGAAGTATCTTCTTACGCTGTAGCTTGTGTTGAAGAAGGTATAGAACTTAGAAGGGCTGGTTTTGAAAAAGATATACTAATACTTGGGGGTGTACTAAAGGGTGAGGAAAAGGCGCTGATAGAGTATCGCCTTATTCCTGTTGTTTCCCACAAAGAGCATCTGAAAGCCATAGAAGGTACCCATGTAAGCTTTCATGTAAAGTACGATACGGGTATGGGTAGGCTTGGTTTTCTTAAAGAAGTGATAAGGGATAGTAGGATAAGAGGTGTGCTTACCCATCTTTCAAGCCCATTAGACAGGGATTTTTCTCTAAAGCAGATAGAAGAGTTCAAAGAAATACTGAAGGCTTACTCAGGTGTGGATATACATATGGAAAGCTCTGCAGGTGTTGTATACCGTGTGCCTTTTACTACCCATATTAGGATAGGTCTTGCCATGTACGGAGAGAAACCAGCATGGGACTATCCTGTGAATCTCAAGAGAGCCATAGAGCTAAAAGCTCGTATCATCTCCGTAAAATACCTCCCTAGCGGACATCCAGTATCTTATTCAAGAACTTACACGACGGATAAAAAGAAAAAAGTGGGTGTTGTTGCCTTTGGTTACGCTGATGGACTTACTAAGGCACTTTCTAATTTGGGATGTCTTTACTGGAAAGATAAACCTATCAAGATTTTGGGAAACATAACCATGGACATGACTATTGTAGATTTGGACAACACATCTGCACAAGTGGGTGATTGGGTAGAGATTGTTGGAAAACACCAAAGTTTTGGTGATCTCGCTAAGCTTGCGGGAACCATCCCTTACGAGATTATGTGCAATGTATCTTCCCGCGTAAAGAGGCTCCTTGTGCTTTAGGTTTTTTCTATTTTTGTGGATAAAATAAAAATTATACAAAAATAAGAAAGTCTTATTGCCAAAAGAGGCAGTCAAGTTAAATTATAAGCTACTATTAAAAGTTGGGAGGTAAAAGTATGAGGAAGAGCTTGCTCGCTTTTTTAGGAATAGTTGGAGGTTCTTTTGCACTGCCCGTGTTTATGGACGGGGAGTACGCAAAGGCGCTCTGCAATGAGTGGAACAAGACACCTCAGCTCGTTGATAATCTTGGCAAGAGCGAAAGCTGGACAGCGGTTGAAGAAAGGAAGATCTTCATATACAGAGAAGATTGCACAGATGCAAAGCAGATACAGTTAACCATAAGGAACGAGCACGGTAAAGCCATGTGCGTTTATGGTGGTCCTGCTAAGGACAAAAGGGGACCTAACGACTTTCTTATGTATGCAGAAACTAAAAGATGGTTAGAGATGGGTAGGAAGGAGTATGGACCCATGAAAGCTATGATGTTAGGAAGGCTCAAATTTGAAGGTCCTAAGTTCGTAGCTATGAAAAACATGGGACCTTTTGAAGCCTTCTTAGACATTGTGGACAATCCTCCGCATGATGCAAGCAAATGTCCTTAAAGAATCACTCTTTCTAAAGTAAGACCCTTAGCCTTAGCGGTAAAAGGGCAAGTTTTTTTGTTGAGAAGATAAGATTGTATGTCTTCTTGGCTTATTTTCCCTAAACCAAGCTGTACAAGGCTTCCTACTATCCTCCTCACCATATACCTAAGAAAGCTCCTTGCCCTTATCCTTATCTCAATAAACTCTTCAAACTTTGACAGTTTAACATCTTCAAGCTCTATTAGTGTATTTTTTTCTTCTTCTATCTTGGCAAAGGCTGAAAAGTCCCTTTTACCTAAAAACAGTTTACTTGTCTCAAGCATGATGGAAAAATCCAGCTGTTTAGGTATTCTCCACACGAAAGGCTCCAAGAAGGGATCTCTTGAATGGGAATTTAGTATTCTATACAGGTATACTTTGCCTTTCACCGAATACCTTGCGTTAAAGCCTTCTTGTACCCACACTTTTTTTATCCCCATATCTTGTGGAAGTATGGAATTTAGAGCTTTCAGGAGTTGTTCTGGTTTTATCTCCCTTTGAGCGGAAAAGTTAGCTACAAATTCTTCAGCATGCACACCCGTATCAGTCCTGCAACAACCTACGAGCTTTATGTCCTCTTTAAATAATCTTTGTAAGCTTTCTTTGAGAACACCTTGAACAGTTCTCAAGTTAGGTTGTACCTGCCATCCGTGAAAGTGAGTACCTACATAAGAAAGCAAAAGCACATAGTTAGGCATAAATTTTATTATAGAAAGCTTGATTGTGTATTATATAATTATTACAAATGCTGATGCCCAAGCTAATAGAAAAGCTAAGGAATAATATTCAAATTAACGGTGTTGAAGTTATAAATTTCATAAATCTTAAAGAGCAAGACTTGGAGATGATAAGGCAGTGGCGCAACCACCCTGAAGTAAAAAAGTGGATGTATACAGACCACGAGATAAGTAAGGAAGAACATATGAACTTTATTGAAAACCTAGTAAAGGAAACTAAAAATTTTTATTATCTTGTAATAAAGGAGCACAAAAAGATAGGGGTTATCAGCTTAACTAGATTAAATTATAGAAACCGCAACGCATACTTTGGAATTTACGCAAATCCTTTTGAAAAACCCCCAAATGCTGGCATGATATTGGAAAAAACATCTTTAAAGCTTGCTTTTGAAGTAGCAAATCTTCATACCTTAAAGCTTGAAGTTATTGAAAACAACGAAAGAGCTATAAACTTTTATAAAAGAATGGGGTTTAGAGAAGAGGGTAGATTAAGGGAGTTTGTATTTAAGGATGGGCGCTGGCTTGATGTAATAGTTATGGGTATGACGGAGGATGAGTTTAATGAGAAGTATAAACATTGACGGAAGAGAGATAGGTGAAAATGCACCCGTCTTTATAGTTGCTGAGCTTTCTGCTAACCATCTTCAGAACATGGATCTTGCACTAAAGACAATGGAAGCCATAAAAGAGGCTGGTGCTGATGCGGTAAAGCTTCAAACTTACACGCCAGATACTATTACACTGAATGTTAAAAATGAGTACTTTATGGTAAAACAGGGAACTTTGTGGGATGGTATGTACCTGTATGATCTCTATAAATCCGCTTACACTCCGTGGGAGTGGCATCCTAAGCTTTTTGAGTTTGCAAAAGAGCTGGGGCTTGTTGTTTTTTCTACGCCCTTTGACAGAACGGCAGTAGACTTTCTTGAAGAACTTAACGCTCCATGTTACAAAGTGGCTTCTTTTGAGATAACAGATATCCCCCTTATAGAGTATATAGCTTCAAAAGGAAAACCGGTAATTATATCCACCGGCATAGCAACCCTTTCGGATATAGAACTAGCAGTCAAAACCTGCAAATCTGTAGGCAATAACCAGATAATTCTTTTAAAGTGTGTGTCTGAATACCCAACACCCTTTGAAGATGCTAACCTGCGTACCATACCCAATATGAAAGAAACTTTCGGTGTTCATGTGGGTTTATCAGATCACACTCTTGGTATATCCGTACCTATAGCTGCTGTAGCTCTTGGTGCTGTTGTAGTAGAAAAACACTTTATTCTTGATAGAAAACTTGGCGGTCCAGATGCTCCTTTTTCGTTGGAACCTTTGGAGTTTAAAGCCATGGTTCAAGCAATAAGGGAGGTGGAAAAAGCTCTCGGACAAGTCAGCTACGAGTTAACAAAAAAACAAGAAGAGATGCGTAAGTTTTCAAGAAGTCTTTTTGCTGTAGAGGATATAAAGGCTGGTGAGATGATCACAGAACAAAAAGTCAAAAGCATAAGACCAGGTTATGGTCTTCACCCTTTGTACCTCAAGGAAGTAATAGGTAGGAGGGCAAAGGTGGATATACCCAAAGGCACACCACTAAGGTGGGAGATGATAGAATGAAGTTTCTTGAAGGGAAAACCATACTTATAACAGGTGGAACTGGTTCCTTTGGTAGAGCCTTTATTAAGTTTGTGCTCAAACATGCAAACCCTAAAAAAGTGATAATCTTCAGCAGAGATGAGTTCAAACAGTGGCAAATGCAAAAGGAGTTTCCAGAAGATAGCTATCCACAGCTGAGATTTTTCCTTGGTGATATAAGAGACAAAGATAGGTTGATGTTAGCCTTTGAAGGTGTAGATTATGTGATCCATGCTGCTGCTCTAAAGCATGTGCCGATCCTTGAATATAACCCTTTTGAAGCAGTAAAAACTAACATAGTAGGTGCACAGAACATAATAGAAGCCTCTCTTGAAAGGGGAGTTAAAAAGGTTATAGCTTTATCAACAGACAAGGCGGTGAGTCCAGTTAATCTGTATGGAGCTACTAAGTTAACTATGGAAAAGCTCTTTATAGCAGGTAATGCCTATGCAGGAGCTAAAGCAACTACCTTTAGCATAGTCCGGTATGGTAATGTCGTAGGAAGCAGAGGAAGTGTGATACCACTCTTTTTAAAACTTGTAAAAGAAGGATGCACAGAGCTTCCTATAACAGATGAGAGGATGACACGCTTCTGGATAACTCTTGAAGAAGGAGTGAAATTAGTGCTCTTTGCCCTTCAGGAAGCGGTTGGTGGTGAGGTATTTGTTCCAAAACTTCCAAGCGTCAGGGTCGTGGACCTAGCAAAAGCTATATGCCCTAACTGTTCTTTCAAGTTTATAGGTATAAGACCCGGTGAAAAGCTGCATGAGAGCCTTATAGCAGAAGACGAAGCAAGACAGATAGTTATAGCAGAACATGAAGAAAAGACTTACTATGTAATACTTCCAAACTTCTCCTTTGAGAGTAAGGCTATAGAGAAATGGAAAAACTTACCAAAAATGCCAGAAGGTTTCTCTTACAGAAGCGATAAGAATGATTGGTGGCTTAGTTACCAAGAGATAAAAAGCTTGCTGGAAAGAGCAAAAGAGGATATAGTTTTGTAAGTAGTCATGATACCTTATGGAAGGCAGTACATAGACCAAGAGGACATAAGAGCTGTTTTGGAAGTTCTTAAATCTGACTTTATCACTCAGGGTCCAAAGGTTGATGAGTTTGAAAGGGCTTTAGCTGAGTACTGCGGTGCCAAGTACGCAGTGGTTTTCAATTCCGGTACTTCCGCTTTATACTGCGCCTACAGAACCTTAGGATTACAAGAAGGGGATCTTTTTATAACATCTCCCATAACTTTCACCGCTACAGTTTCTGCTGGAGTTTTGTTGGGTGCAAAACCTGTTTTTTGCGATGTGGAAAAAGATACAGGAAATATGGATGTAAACCTTTTAGAAACATGCATCAAAGAAAATACTAAGCTTATAGTACCAGTTCATTACGCAGGGCATACCGTGGAGATGCAGAAGGTATGGGAAATAGCACAGAAATATAACCTGTGGGTGGTTGAAGATGCTTGCCACGCTTTAGGGTCTGCTTACAAGGACTACAAAACAGGTTCGTGCCAATACTCACACATGACGGTATTTAGCTTCCATCCTGTAAAACACATAACTACCGGCGAAGGTGGAGCGGTGCTGACTAACGATGAGACCTTGTATAAAAGGCTACTTCAATGCAGGAACCATGGTATAAAAAAGGGGGACGATTGGGAGTATTCTGTGGAATTTCCTTCCTTCAACTTTAGGATAACAGACTTTCAGTGCGCGCTTGGGCTTTCTCAATTAAAAAAGCTGAATTTTTTTGTAGAAAGAAGAAGAGAGATCGCAAAGTTTTATTTAGAGAGGTTAAAAGACAATTTACACATAGAACTTCCTATAGAAAAACCCTACACTTTCCATTCCTATCATCTCTTCCCCATAAGGCTTAGGGACCCTACAAAGCGCCGAGCATTGTTCAGAAAACTCAGACAATCTGGCATTTTTGTACAGGTACACTACATACCAGTTTATTGGCATCCTTTTTTAGATTATTCCAGAGGATTATGCCCACAAGCTGAAGATTTTTACTCAAGAGAGTTAAGCCTACCTATATATCCTTCTATGAGGCAAGAGGACCTTGATTTTGTTATCCAGAAGTTGGAGGAGGCTTTAATTGGTTGAGAAATTCGTGCTTGGAACAGCAAACTTTGGTATGGAGTATGGCATATCCTCTAAAAAGGTGGATATTAAAGAAGCCCTAAAAATCTTGAAAAGGTCTGTAGAAGAAGGCATATGGGGTGTGGATACAGCAGTGGCTTACGGGCATGCGGAAGATATTTTAGGAGAATTTTTTTCCGTAAAGGGAAAGGTCCTTAGAGTAATAGATAAACTACCTCACAGAGATTATGCCGGTAAGAAAGAAGTAGAAAAAGAAGTAAAAAATATGTTAAAAAGATTGAATTTAAGTTTTCTGGACTGTCTTCTTCTACATTCTTTTAGAACTTTTGAGCTGATGCCTCATATAGTTGATGTTTTAAAAGGTTTAAAAGAAGAGGGGTTTATAAAGCATTACGGTATTTCTGTGTACCACACTTGGGAAGTTGAAAGTTTTTACCACCTCTGTAAGGAGCCTATAGTAGTAGAATTCCCTCTTAATGTTTTTGACAGAAGGTTTACAAAGCATATTAAAAACTGGAAATCTATGGGTTTTATGCTTTTTGCAAGGTCTGTGTTCCTACAGGGTCTATTCTTTCTAGAAAATTTTGAAGGTCATTTGAAGAAAGCAGAAGAAAAGGTAAAGGCTCTGCGAGATCTTGCTAAAAAATTAGATGTAGAGCTCTCTTGCCTGTTGCTATCCTTTGTTGGACATTTTGAAGACCTTGATGGTTTTATAGTGGGTGTAGATGGGCTCACTCAATTTGAAATGAATTTAAGATGTTTAAAAAACCCTGTTAAGCTTAAACAAGATATGGACAGCTTTGAGCTTCAAGATGAAGACCTGATATTACCTTACAGGTGGTTTAAACCTTCTTGAGATATGCCTTCATGACTTCTAATGTTTTATTGTATCCTAAGGCGTGTATTTCTTGAGCCTTCCATATGTCTATAACTGAATAGTTTTGCAGTTCTGGTTCTATAAGCACTTGGCATAGTTCTCTTCTTTTTTCTACATTAGACCTTACTGCAAGGAGGAAGCTACGAGCTATTATGTGGATTATGTTTTTGACCTTTTCTACTGAGTTGGTGGGATTTACATCAGCCCCTATTAGCAGTCCTTCCTTTTTTAAAAAAGGCTCTACTGGCAAGTTGTTGGTAACGCCACCATCTACAAACACATAATCTTTGTATTTGACAGGTTCAAAGATACCCGGTAGCGCACAGCTACCTAAAAGTATAGGGTAAAGTTCTCCGCTGTTGAAGTGAAAGCTTTTGCCACTCTTTATGTCCAGCACACCTATGTGAAGTTCTTTTTTAAGTTCCTCTATATGTTCTACTTGTAAGTATTTTCTCAAAAACTTTTCCGCTTTGCTCAAACTAAAAAAGCCGTATCTTGGCACTTTTGGGCGTATAAGCTTTATCCAATCAGTTTTTTTTACAAGCCCGAGCATCTCATCTGGCGAGTAGCCTGCACAAAAAAAAGCACCCACAAGCGCACCAGCGCTTACTCCACTCACCGCTTGCACTTCAAACCCCATATCTTCTAGAGCCCTAAGTATCCCAATGTGGGCTATTCCTCTTGCCGCACCTCCAGAAAGGACAAGGTTAACCTTCATGACTGAGCAAGATAACACAGTAGCACACTGCACCCTTTTCCGAACAGAAGCCTTCCCTTCTTTTACCTTTTATGGATATAGCGGATTTACCTATCTGCATGATATTAGATAGGTTTTCTATTATAGCATCCTTTATAGGGGAGATCTTTGGACTATCCATCACAAGCACGCAGTCAAGGTTTACTATACCGTATCCCTTTTCCTTCATGCGCTTTAGAGCTTCTCTCAAAAATATCTCAGAAGGTACATCCTTCCATTTTACCTCTTGGTCAGAAAAAAGCTCACCTATATCAGGTTCACCTATGGCACTCAGTAAGGCGTCTGTTATGGCATGCAAGAGGATATCACCGTCCGAATGACCTTTAAAGCCTGCACCGTGTTCTATGCGAACACCACCCAGATAAAGGGGCTTACCTTCCTGAAACTCGTGAGAGTCAAAACCCAAACCTATTCTAAAAGCCATAAAGATAATTTATACTATATAACTGTTCATGAAACATCTCATAAGCGCTTTTGACCTGACTAAAGACCAAGTGAGCGACCTTTTTGGTATTTTTACTCAGTTTAAGCAGGGAAGACAAGAAAAGCTTAAAGGAGATGTAGCCCTCCTGTTTCTGGAAAGCTCAACAAGAACCAGATTGTCTTTTGAAAAGGCTTGTAGAAACCTGGGACTTAATACTTATTACGCAGGCGCAAAAGAGACATCCTTAGAGAAAGGGGAGACCTTCTACGATACCATAAAAACTCTTTCTTCTTTAGGCTTTAGGGCGTTGGTCTTTAGAGTACCTTTTGTTCTTTTCCCATACAGCGCTTATCTTAACGAAGGTATATCCCTCATAAACGCTGGTGATGGTACGCATCAACATCCCACACAGGGGCTTATAGACCTATTTACTGCTATGGAAGTGTACGGTTCTGTGGAAGGATTAAAAGTTCTTTATGTAGGAGACATATTCCATAGCAGAGTTTTCAGGTCTGGTGCTTATCTTTTTAGTATGCATTCCGCAAATGTAGGTGTGCTTGGACCTAAAACTCTCGTCCCGTCTGACCTTTCTCCTTTTGGTGTATGTTGCACTTTTGACAGCTGGGAAGAAGCTATAGAGTGGGCCGACTTGGTAATATGCCTAAGATTACAGGAAGAGAGGTTTAAAGAAAATTTCATACCTTCAAAAGAAAGCTATTTTCTACAGTTTGGGCTTACCAAAGATCGCTACGAAAGGCTAAAAGGCTTTTTTATGCATCCCGGACCGGTAAACCTAAATGTGGACATAAGCGAAGATGTAGTCTATGCAGAAAAATCCCTTATCCTCAGACAGGTGGAAAACGGCCTTTATACGCGTATGGCTGTTTTGTACAAGCTCCTGAGTGATGTTTAGAACAGTTCTTATGAGCCTTTTTTTAACTATCGCTTCTGTAATGCTGAACTCTTATGTAAGAAGTGCGTATAAGCACATGCCTACATTTAAGCAAGAAGAGGAAAGCACAGCCCAAGATGTTATGATAAAAGCTTATGGGAAGGCTGGGCTTGAGTGGACACTGAGAGGAAAACAGCTTTACACAAAAAATGACGATGTTTTGCTTATATCCGCTCTTTTGCAGACAGAAAAGGAGAAAATAACAGCAGACAGAGCCTTTATAAACAGAGACACCCTTGAAGGGTATGTAGAGGGAAATGTGGAAATTAAAAGTGAGAACTTCTACGCAAAGACTGACAGAGCAAACATCAACCTAAAAGAAGGCAAGGTGTGGGGAAATACCAATGTGTTTTTAAAAGAGGAGGGTAAAGAAACTTACGGTGAAAGTTTTACTTTGGAACTGAGACCCTTGAAGATTATAATTAAAAAAGCAAAGGTGAGATTGGAATGATCTTTTTGTTATTAGCTGGGCTTTTATTCTTTGGGTTGGCTATTTCTGAACCCATATTGGGTGAGGCAGATAACCTTACTTACGAAAAAGACAAGATAATATACACGGGCAATGTGAAGCTGACAAGAGGCAACGGAGTGCTTACCGCTAACAAGGTAGTAATATACCTTGATGACAAGAGGAAACCCAAAAAAGCAGAAGCAGAAGGAAATGTAAAATATGTAGAAGGGGTGCGCAGAGCTTTTGCAGACAGAGCCGAATATGACTTTCAAACGGAGGTTCTTAAGCTTTTTGGAAACGCAAGAGTTGAAGATGACAAAAACTTCGTTGAAGCAGATGAGATAGTTTATTATAAAAAGGAGGATAGAGCTATAGCCATAAGCAAAAGCAAAAGAGTAAGAACATTCTATGTGGAGGAAAAGAGTGAGAAAGTCAGAAATAGTAAATAGGTTAGCTGAAGAGTACAGCATACCTGTAAAGGAAGCCAAAAGAATAGTAGAAGAAATATTTTTTTGGATAGCTCAAAAGACTGCAGAAGAGGGAAGTGTCCAAATACGAGGTTTTGGTGTGTTCAGACTAAGAAGGCGTGGCGGCCGTTTCATAAAAAATCCCAAAACGGGTATAGAGACCTACATAGAGGAGAGATACCTTATAGGCTTTAAACCTTCCAAAAAGCTCCTTATCAGGCTCAATGAGAAAGTATGATGTAGTTATCATAGGTGGAGGTCCTGCAGGCTCTTCGTGTGCTTACGAGCTTGCAAGAAGTGGTGCTAATGTGCTTGTTGTGGACTTCAAAAAACGGATAGGTACACCTGTTCAGTGCGCAGAATTCGTACCTTTACAACTTTTCAACACATTCCCTCAGTTTTTTCCGCAACCTGCTATATCACAGGAAGTCCAAAACATGATACACTTCACTCCATGGGGAGAGGTAGTTTCTATGAGTTCTCCGGGTTTTGTCCTTAACAGGGAGGTGTTTGATCATCAAATAGCTAAGCTTGCAAGAGAGCATGGTGCTTGTTACTTACTGCGAACAGTTTTTTTGGGTGTGGAGGGAAGAAAGGTATGGCTTGAGAGAGTGGATACAAGGGAACGGTTTTATGTACTTACAGATGTCTTAGTGGGTGCTGACGGTCCAAGGTCAAAGGTAGCTAAACTAACAGGGGAGTCTACAAAGGAGTTTGTGACCACAGCACAGGTAAGAGTACCTTTAAAAAGTAAGGTCAAAGACCTGCTTATATACTTCAGGGACTACATACCCGGTGGATATGGCTGGGTTTTTCCAAAAGGGGATACCGCTAATGTGGGAGTTGGCATAGACCCTTCGTATCCCATAAATGTCATACAAAGCCTCAGGCTATTTTTGAAGGAGGTTCTATCGGATGGACTGGTAGAAAATACCGTGCTGGCAAGAACAGGAGGATGGATACCCGCCGACGGACTTCTTAAGTTGGTAAGAGATAACACTCTTTTGGTGGGAGATGCTGGTGGTTTTTGTCATCCCATAACTGGGGGTGGAATAGCCAACGCTGTGATCTCCGGCAGTATGGCAGGTAAATTCTTGGTTTCTGGATCCATTCAAGACTACGAAGAAGAAGCACAGGAGGTATTTGGAACTACTCTCAAAAGGGCCAGTCAGAAACGTAAAAAGTACATGAAGACTTGGGAAAATTTAAAAAACATCATACCAAAAACTTGGATAGCCTTTGATGAATACTGGAAAGAAATTTAGAAAAACTCTCAAGTCTTGGACTCTACTTTATAAATGAGCCAAAAAACAACTCCTAAAGCCAAGGTAACTAAGGACAAGGTTATAAGCTCCTGAACTTTTTCTGGCGAAAGGGATATGATGAGAACTTTTCTTATCACTGCGGCAAGAGCAACACCCACAAAGACTTTTATACTTAATGCAGAACCCCTTATGTGTTTTATCTCTTCCGTTAAAAGCTCTGATATGGCATAAAGGACAAGCACAGAACCCAAAATACTAAGCCCACCCCTTTCTAAAGGGAGACCTCCCACAGAGACAAGCCATATCTCGTAAACTATCCAAAATATAAGGAACACTCCAACTACAGCTAAGGTAAGTATTATGAAGGTATCAAAAAACCACGAGACTCTTCTTATATTCTCTATGAGTAGGCGCTGGTACTTACCAGATGAAAGATAAAGATTTAGCTCTTCTTCCCTAAAGGAGTTTATCATTACATCAAGGTTAAGGTCCAAAGCCTTGTTGATGGATGAGAGTATTGAGTTTGCTTCAGGACTGCATCCCATTTCTCTTGTGATCCTATCTGCTATGTAATTTCTTACAAAGTTCATGGACGCCTGTACATAGTGAGGTGGCAATCCTATTTTCACATGGGTTTCCCCTATCCTGTAGAGCCCTCTCAGATACTGTGCGTCATACTTTGAGGTAAACAGAGAAACAAACCAACCTTTAATCTTTTCCTTGTGTCTACTTCTTGTTTCTTCGTCAGGAAGATACTTACTTGTATCGGAAAAGTTCTCTAAGTATCTGTAGAACTCCTCAATGAATTCTTCCTTGTACTTTTCTGCTATCCAAGATGCCTTTGGTAGGTTCTCTTCATCCTCTCTAGTCCAGTTATAATGCACTTTGAGTTCTTCTATTGTCTCCATGTCAGAATTTTAACCTCTGCCATAGGCTGTCTATCTTATCCTTTACTTCCTTTGACATCTCTATAACTTTGGGCCACTCTCTTGTGTATCCTTCTTCTTTCCATTTTGTTGTGGCGTCTATAACCATTTTACCACCGAACCCCACACTGTTAGTAGAGTGATCAAGCACATCTATGGGACCTCTAAGGATAAGAACATCTCTAGATGGGTCCATGTTATTGCCCCAAGCCCATAGGACTTCTTGTATGTCATGAACATTTACCCAATCATCAAAAACTACTATCACTTTTTCAAGAGACATAAGCCCAAGCCCCAAAAGAGCGTAAGCCACTTTAAAGGCGTGTCCCGGATAGCGCTTTTTTATGGAAACAAAACAGAAGTTGTGAAAGCATCCTTCTGCAGGCAGATGATAATCAACCACTTCTGGAAGGTTAAACTTTATAAGAGGTAAAAATATTCTCTCTGTTGCCCAACCTAAGTACTTGTCTTCCTGAGGAGGTCTTCCCACTATGGTACTAAGGTATATGGGGTTGTCCCTATGCACTATGGCGGTTATGTGCATCTTGGGATATTTATCCACTGGGGTGTAAAAACCAGTATGGTCTCCGAAAGGTCCTTCATCCACAAGAGGTTCCTGAGGGTCTACATAACCTTCTATTACTATCTCTGCATGAGCAGGATACTCAAGGTCCACAGTTTCACCTTTTAGGAGCTCTACTCCCTCTTCCCTGATGAGACCGGCAAAGAGATACTCGTCCACCTCTGGAGGAAGAGGTGCAGAAGCCACATAAGAGAGCACTGGATCTCCACCTATAGCTATAGCTACCTCCATCTTTTTCCCAAGCTTTTTAGCTTTCCAGTAATGATGGTTTCCGTCTTTGTGTATCTGCCAATGAAGTGCAAGCTCACGCTCAGAAAGAACCTGAACTCTGTAGAGTCCTATATTTCTTATGCCACTTTCTGGGTCCTTTGTTATGACCTGTCCAAAAGTTATGTACCTTCCACCATCTTCTGGCCAGCACTTTAGCACAGGGAATTCAAGAATATTTATGTTATCTCTTATAACATTTTCCTTCACAGGTCCTTTTTTCATAACTCTCGGCAGAGAGTCGTTGAGCTTTTTGAGTTCTGGTATACGCTTTAGTTTTTCTAAGAAAGTGTTAGGGATCTCTGGTCTTAGAAGTTTGTACAGTTTCCATCCTATATCTTCAAGGTTTTCGTAGCCTAAAGCTAGCTTTATTCGTTTTTCTGAACCTAGCATGTTGGTAAGCACAGGCACCGAATACCCTTCAACCTTTTCAAAAAGAAGAGCTTTTCCTCCGTTGGGCAGTTTGGAAACTCTGTCGGTAAGTTCAGTTATCTCAAGTATGGGAGACAGGGGCTCTTTTATGCGCAAAAGCTCGCCTTCTTTTTCCAAAACCTTTAAAAATTCTCTCAGATCTTTGTAAGGCATAATTTATTAAGGTAAGTAAGCTATAGGATTTTGTCTAATGCCATACTTTATAACTTCATAATGTAGATGTGGTCCGGTTGTTCTTCCTGTCATACCCACTTTGCCTATGATCTGTCCCTTTACTACCCTATCTCCGTAGTTCACAGATATGTCCGAGAGGTGTCCGTATAGAGTAACAAAACCGTATCCGTGGTACACTATGACGGTCTTTCCGTATCCGCTCAGCCAACCTGCGTATATGACCCTGCCATCAGATGCCACACTTACGGGAGTTCCATAAGGCACTGATATATCAACTCCCGGATGAAATTCCTTTACCCTACCCATCCTTCTCCATCCGTAGTCAGAAGTGATGAGTCCTACTACAGGCCATATGTCAGGCTTTACCGTCTCAACTGTTTTAACATCCAAAAGTTCCTTCATGGCTTTTTCCACAGAAGACTCTATCGCTATGATATTATCCACGCTTTGCGTATCAAAATCTTCTTCTTGCTTAAGCTCTTTTTCCGGAATAAACTCAAAAGTGTCCTTTGCAGGACCACCCACACCCAAGGGTGAGCTATCTACAGTAGGCTTGCAAAGAACACTCCCAAGCACAAAGGCTAAAAGTATCTTTTTCATGGCAACACCTCCGGCCCGTTTTGAAGTAGTTTAACACTTTTTCAGTGTTTATTGCCCCCCCTTTTTAAAAAGTTCAGGAATTCTCAAAAGGTACATGTAGACCCTCTTCCACTTAGTCCACTCTATTGCAGGAAGGTTGGCGCCATAGGTTTTATTAGGTTCAAGGTCTTTTCCTACGCCAGACTTGGCAGTAACCTTAACATTGTCGCCTATACTTATGTGATCCGCTACGCCTACCTGACCAGCTAATATTACGTTTTTACCTGTTTTTACACTTCCAGAAAGACCCACTTGAGATACCATTATGTTGTTCTCTCCAATCTTGCAGTTATGCCCTATCATAACTAAATTGTCAATCTTTGTGCCTCTACCTACGATGGTCTTGTCTATCAAAGCCCTGTCTATGGTGGTGTTTGCACCAACTTCTACATCATCCTCTATTAATACTATGCCTATGTGGTTTAGCTTGGTTATACCTTCTTTACTGATGTGATAACCAAAGCCATCCGATCCTATCACCGCTCCGCTGTGAATCCTCACTCTCTTGCCTATAACACACTTAGGGTATATGTGAACACCGCTGAATATAATGGTTTCATCACCTATAACGCAGTTATCACCTATGTAAGTGAAGGGATATATCTTCACTTTATCTCCTAAAAAAACACCATCACCTATGTAAACAAAGGGAGCTATGTAAACATCTTTACCCATACGCACACTTTTCCCCACATAAGCCTCAGCAGATACACCTGACGGGTGCTTTTCGGGATACATGTGTTTTAGAAATACAGCCATAGCATGTTTAACATCCTTAACTAAAAGTGTGTTGGGATGCTCAATGGGAGTATCTACCACAAGGACCACATCTTTTAAGCCCCTTACCTTTTCTATGTCTTTTTTGTTCCAGCAAAAGACGAGAGTTCTGGGCTTTGGGTCTTCTACGGAAGAGATACCGTCTATCTGGAAGTTTTCATCACCCTGAAGTTCTCCCTCCAAAAGCCATGCCACATAACCCAGTTTCATTTACCTTGATCTAAGCTCTTTACAACCACATCCGTTATGTCTATATCTGGCTGTTTGTAAACAAAGGCACTACAGTCTAACACTCCAGTGTAGCCGTTTTTCTTGGCTATGTCTTCCGCTATTGCTTTGACCTTGTTGAGTATATCCTCTTCCAGCTTGCTTTTGAGCTCCACTATTTCCTTCTGAGCTTTTTGTTGAAGTTCCATGCCCTCAGCCTCAACCTTTTGATACTCTTTTATTTTCTCTTCTTTAGCTTTTTGGCTAATACCTTTGCTCTCTATCTGCCTTTTTAGTTCGTCAAGCTTCTTTTGTTTCTCATCAAGCTGTTGTTGATAATCCTTGACCTTTTTTCTGAGCTGTTCCTGAGCTTGGGATACAGACTTGGATTCGGAGAGGATACGGTTGGGGTCTACGCATACAAACTTCTGCTCCGCAAAAGCAAAACCACCACACAACAAGCCTACCAAGAAAAACTTTTTCATTCTATCCTCCTGTTTTCGTATTATACCGCCTTCTTGTAAACATACTTGGGCTTTACTCTATTTCTGACCACTTCCTCGTCTATTATCACCTTATTCACCTCTTTTATGGATGGCACCTCAAACATAACATCAGTCATTATTTCTTCCATTATAGCTCTAAGACCTCTGGCTCCAGTTTTTCTCTTTATACTTTCCCTCGCTATTTCTCTTAGAGCCTCTTGGGTAAACTCCAGCTCTACATTATCCATCTCAAAGAGCTTTTTATACTGCTTTACTAAGGAGTTTTTGGGTTCTGTAAGGATTCTTATCAAGTCTTCCTCTTTTAGTTCATCCAGAACTGCAACCACAGGAAGTCTTCCCACAAACTCGGGTATAAGACCAAAGTGTACAAGGTCATCGGGCTCTACGAGCTCAAGTAAGTTCTCCTCTTTTACCAAACCTCCTACCTGAGACTCAAACCCTATACTTGACTTACCAAGCCTTCGCCTTATTATATCCTCAAGACCTACAAAGGCACCACCGCATATGAAAAGTATGTCTGTTGTATCCACCTGTATGAACTCCTGATGGGGATGCTTTCTACCTCCCTGAGGTGGTACATTAGCTACTGTTCCCTCTATGATCTTCAAAAGAGCTTGCTGTACACCTTCTCCAGAGACATCTCTTGTTATGGAAGGATTTATTCCAGACTTTTTGGCTATTTTGTCTATTTCATCTATGTAAACTATGCCCATCTGAGCGAGCTTCACATCATACCCGCAGTTTTGTAAGAGTCTTGTCAGCACATTTTCTACATCTTCGCCTACATAACCGGCTTCTGTAAGGCTGGTAGCGTCTGCTATGGCAAAGGGCACATTTAAAAGTTTGGCAAGAGTTTTGGCAAGCAGGGTTTTACCAGAACCAGTAGGTCCTATGAGCAGTATATTGCTCTTTTCTACTTCTACATCATCAAAGGTAAGTCCTGCTTCCTTTGCCTTTATCCTCTTGTAATGATTGTACACAGCTACCGAAAGTATCTTTTTAGCTCTTTCTTGACCTATCACATACTCATCAAGAAAGGCTTTTATTCTCTCCGGCTTTGGTATGTTCTTAAGACCATAAAGAGCTTGCTGTTTTTTTTGCTCCTTTATAACGGAACTACAAGCTTCCACACACCTGTCACATATAAAGGTGTCATTAGGACCTGCTATGAGAACTAGGACCTCATCTTTGGACCTTCCACAAAAAGAACAACGGTTTTTAGTTGTGTATCTTTTCATCCTATCCCCCAAAATATATGCTCATCACTGCCTTTTGGCAATAACTCTATCCACTATTCCGTACTCTCTTGCCTCTTCTGCAGACATAAAGTAATCCCTTTCCACATCTCTTTCTATGCGTTCAAGGGGTTGTCCCGTATGTTTTGAGAGTATTTCGTTGAGCATGTGTTTTATACGCTTTATCTCTTCAGCGTGGATTATGATATCCGTTGCCTGCCCTGTTATACCTCCCAAGGGTTGGTGTATCATTATGCGAGCGTGTGGAAGTGCGTACCTTTTGCCGGGAGCACCTGCAGATAAAAGCACCGCTCCCATAGATGCAGCCTGCCCTATACATATGGTGATCACATCAGGCTTTATGTACTGCATAGTATCGTATATGGCCATACCTGCTGTCACTGAACCACCTGGTGAGTTAATATACATGTAAATGTCCTTTTCTGGATCCTGAGCCTCCAAGAAGAGCAGTTGGGCTACTATGAGGTTAGCCACATGGTCATCTATGGGATAACCAAGAAGCACTATCCTGTCCTGAAGAAGTCTTGAGTATATGTCGTAGGCTCTTTCTCCTCTGGGGGTTTGTTCTATAACTATGGGTACAAGCTGGTCAAGTATTTCCTTCATCCTTCTTCTCCTCTACTTCTTTTATTATCGCTCTGTTTATTATATCACTAAAAGCCTTTTCTCTACGTATGTCTTCTATTAGCACGCTTTCAAGATTCTCCTGCTGAAAATAGGCTTTTATCTCTTCTACGCCTTTTCCGTATTGATGGGCAAGTTCTTGGTACTTTTTCTCCAAATCCTCCTGACTTGCATCTATACCCTTTTGATCTGCATACTTTTCAAGTATGTATCTCAATTTTATGTTGAATATAGCCTGAGGCATAAGTTCTTCTGCCATGGCTTTATAGTTGAGATGTTTAGTATCTATACCATACTGAGCAAGCTCCTGTAGCCTTCTTTCTACTAAATGGGATACCTCACGGGATAGAAGCGTCTGAGGAAGTTCAAAATCGAACATATCAACAAGCTTTTTAGCTACTGCGTCTTCAATCATAACCTTTCTTAAACGCTCTATACTTTGTTTTACTTCTTCCCTTAGCTTTTCTTCTGCAGATTGCCATGTATCTCCTAATCCTAACTCCTTTGCAAAGTCATCGTTTATTTCAGGAAGCACCTTTTCTTTCACACTTTTGATAACAAGCTTTACCCTTGCTCTACCCGCTTCTTTACCTTCCATATCGTAAAGGGGAAGGTCTTCCAAGAGTACCTCATCACCTTCCTTTTTACCTACAAGAGCCTTGTCTATCTCCTCCCTAAACATCTTCTGTCCCACTATCCCTGATGTCTCCCCTTGGGTGGTCTCTCCGCTCTGCAACTCTTCTATGTGATAATCAACCAATACGAGGTCTCCTTCCTTCACCTCCCTTTCTGTGGGTTGCCAGACTGCGTGCTGTTCTCTGAGCTCTTGTATCCTATCTTTAACTAAGTCTTCGCTGAACTCTACTTTTTTCACTTCCACCTCTATGCCTTCAAGGTCTTTTAGCTCAAACTCTGGTGATGTTTCAAAAACCACCCTGTAGGTAAGCTTGGGCACAGTTTCCTCTAACTTTACCTCTTCTAAAAATATGTCTGCAACAGGTTTTAGTTTGCTCTCCTCTATTGCAGACATGAGGGTTTGGTTAGCTACCCTTTTGCCCACCTCTTCTTCAATGTGTTCTTTATATCTTGCCTTTATGATCCACAGTGGTGCTGTACCTTTTCTAAAGCCTTCTATACTTACATTTTCCTTTAAATATCTGTAAACATCCTCCATGGCAGACTTTACCATGTCGCCTTCCACTTCCACGCTTAACTCTTTAAAAAGCCCTTCTCTTTCTTTTACAGAAACCTTCATACATTGCCTCCTTTTTCTAAATAGTTTATCACACTGTATTATAATTAAAGCCATGAGCTTGCTTGTAATTTACGATGAGAAAGGATATCCCCTTTTGGCTCAAAAGGACTACAAAGCTATAAGCCAAAGCTTAGATAAGGTTGGTGTGCTTTTTGAAAGGTGGAGGGTAAAACCTGTAAAAGGACAAGAAGACATACTCAGAGCTTACCAAGATGAGATCCTAAGGATAAATGAAACTTTCCATTTTGTATCTGTAGATGTGGCAAGCATTACACCAGATCACCCCAAAAAAGAAGAGCTAAGGAACATGTTTTTAAAAGAACACACCCACTCGGATTTTGAAGTGCGCTTCTTTGTAGGAGGCAGAGGTACTTTTTACCTTCACTTGGAGGACAAGGTTTATGCAGTGGTGTGCGAAGAAGGAGACCTTATAAGCGTCCCTTCTGGCACTCCCCATTGGTTTGATATGGGAAAGGCTCCCCACTTTACCGCCATAAGGTTTTTCACCATCCCAGAAGGCTGGGTAGCGAACTTCACAGGAAGCAACATATCAGAAGTGATCCCAGATCACGATAGTATAGTAAGCTCATGGCTAAAATCTTAGCGGTGCTTACAGACATAGAAGGTACCACTTCTTCACTGTCTTTTGTGAAGGAAGTTCTATTTCCTTACTCAAAAAACAAACTAAGAAGTTTTTTAGAAAGCCATTGGAACGATGAGAGGATAAGGACCATCCTTGAAGAGCTTTTCAACAAGACGGGAAAAACCCTAAGCTTTGAAGAGACACTTGAGATGCTCATAAGGTGGATAGATGAAGATAGGAAAGATACGGTGCTTAAAGAACTTCAAGGGTATATATGGGAAGAAGGCTACCAAAAGGGTGAGCTAAAAGGACACATATACCAAGATGCCTATGAAAAACTCCAAGAGTGGCATGCAAAGGGCATAAGGATATATGTTTTTTCTTCTGGGTCTGTAATGGCTCAGAGGCTTTTATTTTCTCACACTCCTTACGGTGATTTAACCTACCTTTTCTCGGGATATTTTGACACAAAAGTAGGTAGCAAAAAAGACTTCCAATCTTATAAGAAAATAGCACAGGCTATAAACTTAAAACCCCAAGAAGTCCTTTTCCTTTCTGATCTAGAAGAGGAACTTGATGCTGCAAAAAGTGTAGGTATGCAAACCCTAAGACTAATCAGGGAAGGAGAAGCAACTTCCAAACACAAAACTGCAAAGAATTTTTATTCAATTGAGCTATAATACCTTATAATGCAAGCTCTAATCCTTAACATGAAAGATCCTTTTAAGTTTAAAGGTGGTGCTGAAAGGATAGCATTACGCATAAAGGACCTTTTGGAAGAAGAAGGTTTTAATGTGGACCTTATACACGAAGAAAACAGCCAAAAGGTGGGTGGTTTTTCTCCTTACTGGGTAGGCAGACACGCTCACCTTATGGACAAAGAGTGGGAGTTGGCAGTAGTCAATAACTTTGTGGGAGTGGGCTTTTTTCCCGGAAAAGCAAAGAAAACAGTAGCCGTATTCCACATACTATATTTGGAATTTTTTGAAGAGGCTATAAAAGAACAAGACCTACAGAAAGCTAACATAGGCTATCGGGAGTATTTGGTCAACAAGTACTTGAACGGACACCTTGGGGAAGTTTTTGTGCTAAACGCTGCGGATCGCATAGTGGCTGTAAGCGAAAGTCTAAAGGAAAGCATAAAAAAACATGTGGAAAAGGAGGTTTTAGTAGTCCAAAATCCGGTGGATGGTGTGTTTCAACCGCAGAACAAGGAAAAAATAAGGGAGAGGTTTAACATACCAAAAGATGCCTTTGTTGGACTCTATGTGGGTAGGAACGACTATACCAAAGGCTACGACATTTTCAGAGAGCTTGTAAGCTATACTTACAGAGATGTCTTTTGGGTTCAAGTGATATCAAGTGGAGGACTTGAGTCTTCCATGCCTTTAATAAAGGACATAATTACTTTCAGAGAGGTCCCCTTTGAGGAAATGCCCATCATATATAGCTTAGCAGACTTCCTTGTGTTTCCTTCTAGGTATGAAGGCTTTGGGCTTAGTATAGTAGAAGCTCTTGCCTGTGGTATACCCATCATAACCTTAAGGGTGGGAATAGTGAAAGAAATAGAAGACCTCTTGCAGGGTTTGGTAGTAAACCAACCAGACCCAAAAGAATTTTTTGATAGAATAATGGTGCTAAAGAGGTTTAAAGTTATAAGGGATTACTATAAGCATGTTGTGTCTGAGGAAATACGCAGGAGGTTTTCTGTAGAGTTATGGAAAAAAAAGATGAAAGAAACTCTATTATCGTAATAGCCCCTCATCCTGACGATGAAGTTTTGGGATGTGGGGGGACTATATATAAGCATGCGCAGAAAGGAGACAGAATACATCTTTGCGTTCTCACAGATGGTTCAAAATTTCTTGATGGGTACAGAAGGAAAGAGGAATGCCTTAAGGTATCTCAAATATTGGGTATAAATGAGGTTATATTTCTGGATTTTCCGGATGGCCAGCTAGAAAACCACACGCAAAGGCTAAAGTCCGCTCTTGAAGGACTAATAAAGGGCTTCCAAAAGGTGTATACTCCCCACCCCTTAGACCATCACCCTGACCATATAACATCTTCCTTGACTGTGCTCTCTATATTTGAAGAAGACCCATCTTTTGAACTACGCATGTATGGAGTCTATAACACTTTCAGGTACAATTTGCTGGTTGATGTAACAGATGTCTATGACATAAAGAAAAATGCCCTTTTGGAGTATTCCTATAGCCTAAGCTTAACAGGTGTGGAGCTTATGATCCAGAGAACAGAAGCTTTCATGAAATACCCCACTATAAACACTTCAGAAAATAAACTTTATGAAACTTTCTTTGTTGCAGATAAACCCATGACTACAAACGAAGTGTTAAGTTATCTTACCTACGACCTTATGTGTCAAGACCCACATAATCAGCTTCTTAAAAAGATAAGAGCTACAGAAATACTCATAGAAAAATTGGATAAAGAGCATACTTTAAGGGTAGCCTTAGAAAGGGAAGTTGCAGACTACAAGGAAAAAATGGAAAGACTAAGAACTTGTGAAGAGGAGCTTAATAAACTTAAAACCTCTGTATTTTTCAGGATGTATCATGCTTACCATACATTAAAACCTAAAATTATACCACCGGGTTCATTGCGAGAAGGAATCTACAAAAGGCTTATAAGTTTCATAAAAAGATACTAATTCTTTTAAAATTTCTTTTATAAATTTTTCATCTAATAGCTCTTTTTTCGTTTCTGTAAAGAATTTTAGTCTTAACGCATTCATGAAATTAAAAAAAGGTAAAAAAGCATGAGCTAATCTTATACCTTTAAACACATCTCTTAACATCTTTTCTGGTGTAGCATTTGTGTTTAAGATCATCTGTGGCGCTAAAGTCTTTCCTCGTATGGGTCTATTAGACATTATAAAAAGCGCCTTATTTAAGGGATGCTCTTCAAAAATAAAGTGTGAGAGGGCTTCCTCATAAGACGGAAATGTGGGTAGCGGTATATCATCGTTAAGTAGCATTATGCCAGGCACATGTATAAACCCTCCCATTTTGTGGTAAGAGTTTAATGTAAGAAAGTAAAGAACCGCATCAAAAGAGGACAACCATGATGTGTAAGGCTCCTTAGGTGCAAACCTTACCGTAGAAAATCCACAGAGGCTATAGATTTTAATGGGGACATCTTCTGGCACCCATACAGAGAGTTCTGAGTATTCGCCTAAGCCTTTCAACAGGGGTATTATCTGGTGAGTTTCTTCCGCGCATACAAAAGCTATCTTCATAGTCCCTCTAATATTTTATCCACCACATAATTCCACGATAGGTGCATGGACTTGACCTTTTCGTAAGCTTCCTTCCCCATCTTAATGGCCAGAGGTACATTACACGCAAGCTCGTCTATGGCTTGTGCTATTGCCAAAGGTGTGGGTTGCACTACAAATCCAGTGATGCCATCTTCTACGAACTCTGTAGGTCCACCTGAGTCTGTACAAGTTATAACAGCCTTTTTGGAGAACATGGACTCAAGGGCAACATAACCATAGTCTTCTTCAGCAGTAGGGAAAAGAACAGCTAAACATTTAGAATAAAGGTCTATCTTTTCCTCATCGCTCACCTCCCCAAGATAAACTACCTTATCCTCCAAGCCTTTAATCTTTTCTAAAAAGTCCTCAAAAACTCCCGGACTGTCAGGTCTTCCACACACCACGAGTTTTATATCGCTTCTTACATACTTCATAGCCTCTACAGCTAAATAGTGTCTTTTGAGTGGGCTTATCCTACTCGGAAAGAAGATAAAACCCTCGTAACCCTTACAGTGAAGATTTTCCATGTTGGGGGGTGGATGGTAGAGCACTTCTGCATCAAGTCCTAAGTACTTTTTCAGCCTTTCGTTCATAGTTCTTGAAACCACAAAAAGTTTTTTAGCTCTTCTGAGATGCTTCTTGTCCATTTCAAGGATAAACTCCTTTACCGCATAGCCACCGGGATCCCTTGGCAAGTCCATGTATGGTCTATCCCAAAGTTCGTAAGCACCTTTGTAAGGGTGTATTAACCACACAACCTTATTGGGATGCTCTATGTAATAGTTGGGGAATCTCATGGCTATCAGTAAGTCTACTTTCCTACTTGTCACCTCCTCAAGGTCCATGATCCTCGCTATAAAAGCCTGCTTTATAAGATTCTCTATGGGATAGGATTTAAAAGGTATTCTTAGGATCTCCGCACTGTGCCCCCTTTGCATAAGAGCTTTCCTTAAATTCTCAGCATGTCTTTCTGCACCACCTTCCATAAAGGGTACATGATTCTCTGCGATAAGCACATTCATGTTATCAACCTGTATATCTTTTTTGCCAACTTTTCCATCAAAGGATGTTTTTTAAAGAACATCTTATTTCTTAGTCCTATTTCTATAAGCTTACCCCTCAGCCCTCTGTGTTTGTGTTCCCTGTAGCACAGAACGGTGTCTGTATGAAAATATCTTAAAACACCTTCTTTCAATAGTTCCTTTTGCAAATCCTTCTTGATTATGGCGGGCATCCACTTATAAATCTGCGGAGAGTCTTCTAAGAAGGGTCTTGAGAGGGGTTCTATACTATAAATATCAAGATAATTAAAGGATATTACATGGTATTTATCTTGGTATTCGCTCAGGACTGCATAAAAAACCTCATCAAGATCGTCTGCAGGCTTATAACCTTCTGGAATGATCACTTGATAATCAGACAATACCTTATACTTACAAGGCTTTGTTTTAGAGAAATTTAACCCTATGGCTTTTCTTATCATAGGTAGCATACGCACAAGTGTATCCTCTGCCTTACTTTTTGAGAAGTGTTTCCTGACATAAGATAGTCCTTTGTTGGCAAGTTTTTTTCTTTTTTCTTCGTCCTTTATGAGCTCCACGATAGCCTGCGCTATATCTTCTGGTTTATCCGCCACAACTATCCCTGAGTTTTCTACATCCACAAAACCTTCCGCACCTAAGGATGTTGTCACTACAGGCACACCGTATTCAAGACTGTTTAATATTTTGCCCTTAATGCCTGAACCTGAGATCAACGGTGCTACAGATAACTTGTGTTTTCTTATCTCCTCTCCTATGTTCTTCACCCAACCCACTAAATGAACTTTCTTTTCGTAGATTTTTAATAAACTCTTGTCTTCTACTATTTGGTCTAACTTTAACTCATTTGTTCTGTCTCCTATGGCGTAGAATTCTATCTCCGAGTCTCTTTGAAGCACCAAGGGGTATATCTTGTTCAAAAAGTACTTTATAGCAAGCAGATTGTTGGGGTTCAAAATGCCTCCTATGAAGCACACGCTCTTTTTCTGCCCGTTTGGAGGTTCATCTGTTGGACTGTGTATGTTTGATATTATAAAAGTTTTATTAATATCTAAGGAAAACTCTTTCACCGCAAAATCCCTTTCTTCCTCGGATACGAAAATGACCACATCAGATAATGAATAAAGCTCTTTTTCTATACTATACACCCCTTTTATCTGATCTTCTGTGATCTCTATTCCTGCATCTTTCCATCTTAGCATGTGCTTGTATATGCTGTCCATGATGTCAAAGATCACTGGTATGTTATAAACAAGTTTGGCTCTTCTTGCTAAATTCAGAGCTTTTCTAAGTCTTTCCAGTTCCCAAGCTTCCGTTATCCACAGAAGATCGTGATCTCTTATAGAGGTAAGATGAGTGTATATGGGTATTAATATGTGAAAATTTTCATAAGATTTATGCAAATCTTCCACTTCTGGTTCTACGCTGTTTATGAAAAACCCGTGAGTGTAAGTTATGTTTGCTCCTCTTTCAAGAAGTATTTTTAGTATCTCATAATCCCTATTGCAAGAAGAGGTTTTTGATGGCATCAGGGGTACTTCTGCATAGTAGAGTATCTTGAGGTCTTTGTAAGTGATACCGCTTATCCTTTCTTTTTGTGGAGGAACCGAAAGTATATAATCTTCAAGCCTTTTGACCTGCTTTTCAAAAGAAAAATTTTCCTTTATAAACTCTACAGCTTTTTGGGACATGGCTTTTAACTTATCTTCATCTTCAAGAGCTTCTTTTATGGTCTTTACAAGGTTATCTACACTCAGAGGATCTACCAAAAAGCCTGTCTGACCGTCTAAAAAAGTCTCTGGTAGTCCTCCGCTCTTTGTTCCTACAACAGGACAACCACAAGCCTGTGCCTCTAAGGAGGACCTCGGTAAGGATTCTTGATAAAGCTCAGGTACTGTAGGTATAATGCACAGGACAGACTCACTGTAAGCCTTTATAAGTTCTTCCTTGCTCACTTTGCCGTGGAAAAATACCTTTAACCCATCTGGGTGGTTTTTTACCTCTTGGGCTTTACCCCATAAACTTGCATCTCCGTATATATGAAGCTCTAATTGGGGCATAAGGCTGTTCAACTTTTTGAATGCTTCAAAAAGCAAATCTATGCCTTTTTCCTTAATAGTTGCTCCCGCAAACATGATCTTGTTTATGTTTCTCTCAGATAAAGGTCTGTAGCGCTGTGTATCTATCCCGTATGGTATCTTTATAAGCTTTTCTTCCTTTATACCCCAACGCAGATAAGCATCCTTTTGATAATCCGATAGGCATATAACACCGTCCAAGTACCTGTTTATAAAGTGTGGTCCAGCCCTGTGTTCTATAAAGTGCATGTCCTGAGGTAGTAAAAAGAACCTCTTTATATTTTCAAAGCTTAGGAGGGTTTTTACAGGGTAAGCATGCACACATATACACGCATCAAACTCTATATCTTTATATTCCTTAAAAACCTCATAAAGATTATAGTTCTCACCGTAATCTATAAACCTAACTCCATCTACGATCTGATTGCCCTTTGGAAGATATCCAAAAAAGTAAACTTCCCAACCAGCATTTGCAAGTCCAACAGCTGTCTCCACGCTTACTGTTTCTGCACCACCAAGAACACCCTTTGGATCAACAGGGAACAACTTGTGCACAAAAATTAACTTACCTTTCATACTTTTTATTCTCATTATATCACCACTGGACTTAAAATGATCCGTATGAAGAGTTTTTTAGACCTTAAACTTTCAGAGCTGGGGGTTGGTACTTATCTTGGTGAGCTAGACCGGCATACTTCTGAAGGCTACAGGCAGGCTATAAAGTCAGCATATACTGATTATGGGGTAAATGTGGTGGATACTGCCATAGTTTATAGATACATGAAGAGTGAAAGAGATGTGGGCGCAGTACTTAAGGAAGTAGGAAGGGAAAAGTTCATCGTGTCTACGAAGGGTGGGTATGTACCTTACGACATAGACTCAGGAACGGACCCAAAAGACTACTTTTACGAAAACTTTGTTAATACGGGTTTGATAAAACTTGATGAGATGACACCACAGGGACACTACCTATCTGCCAAGTTTATAGAGTGGTGTTTAAATAAAAGTTTAGAAAACATGCAAACGGATTATGTGGATGTGTATTTTCTACACAATCCAGAAGAACAGCTCAACTTCTTCAGCAGAGAAATTTTTGAAAGAAAGCTCAGAGAATGCTTTGAGTTTTTGGAAAGTAAGGTAAAAGAAGGTAAGATTAGGTATTACGGACTTGCTACATGGAGTGGTTTTAGGGTGTCTCCTGCAAGTAGGCAGTATCTTAATCTTGCACAGATAGTAGATTTAGCCCATCAGGTAGCTGGGGAAGACCACCACCTTAGGTTTATACAACTACCTTACAGTCTTGGAATGCCAGAAGCTTATACTCTTAAAAACCAAGAGCTAAAGGGTAAAAAGCTATCTACTTTGGAAGCTTGCGGGGAATTGGGTATGTATGTTTACACAAGTGCAAGCATATACCAAGGTAGAGTTGTAGGTAGGGTTCCGCAAGACCTTAAAGAAAAGCTTAGAGTAAATTCAGATGTGCTTGCAAGTCTTCAATTTGTCCTGAGCACTCCGGGAGTAGGCACCGCACTTGTAGGCATGAGCAAACCAGAACATCTAAAAGAAAACGCTCAGATACTGAATATAAAGAGGCTATCTTTGGATGAGTTTACAAACCTATTTGTAAGATTTTCTCACTAAAAGGATAACTTTTAAAACAGCGCTTAAAACTCTATGGTTACGCATTTTTTCGTAGGCTGTTTACCACTCATCTGGCTTAAGATAAGTAGTAAAATCATGGAGAGGCAGGACTTCCTATTTTTTATTGAGCAGACGGACAAGTTTGCGGTGGGTATATTTCGCCAGTTCAAGATAAAAGAGGGAAAAGACAGCGTTATACTTATAGCACCCACTCCAGCTTACAAAAGGTGGGCAATAGAGTATATTAAAAGCAGGCTTGGTAATTACACCAAGAAGGTCGAAGTGAGGGGCGCAGAAGATAAAGAAGAAAATACTTATGAATATCAAAGCGGTTTGATAGAAAAGTATAGTTTTGAAAACTTTGTGGTAGGAAAAGCTAACGAGCTTGTCTATAAAGTGTGCCTTCAGGTAGGACGGTATCCAGGTGTATCTTATAATCCTCTGTTCATATATGGTAGCGTAGGACTTGGAAAGACACACCTTCTGCATGCTATAGGCAACAAGGCAAAGGAGTATGGTTATAGAGCCTTATACTCTCCAGTAAGTGATTTTTCCGATGAGATGATAGCTTACCTTAAAAATGGACAGATAGATGCTTTTAGGAATAAGTACTCAAATGTTGATATACTTCTTCTTGATGATGTGCAGTTTCTCAGCGGAAAAGAAAGAACTCAGATAGAACTTTTTAGGGTTTTTGAAGCGATGCACTCCAAAGATAAACAGTTAGTGTTGGTAAGCGACAGACATCCTAAGGATCTTAAGGACATATCAGACAGGCTTATAAGCAGGTTTGAAGGTGGCTTAGTCATAGAGATAGGAATGGATGATGAAACAAAACTCTCTATAATAAAGCAGAAACTGATTCTCTATGGCTTACCCCTTGACCAAAAAATAATGGACTATGTGTTTGAAAATACGGGCTATAATGTGAGAGAGATAGAAGGTGCCATAAAAACCTTAAAAGTAGTTGGTATGAAAGATACCTCAAAGGAAAGAAATATTAAAGACATAAAATTTGTGGTGGATTTTACTGCTAAGCACTTTAAACTAAAACCCGAAGATCTCAAAAGGGAGAGCAAAGAAAGGAGGATCATAAACGCAAGGCAGATAGCCATGTACCTGTGCAAAGTGGTTTTAAACGCTTCATATATAGAAATAAGCAGGTATTTTGGTAAGAAAGACCACACTTCAGCTATTTATGCGGTGAAAAAAGTAGAAGAAAAGATGAAAGAAGACAGAAAATTTAAGTATATGCTCACTTTTCTTGAAAAGCAACTTAAAAAGGAGACCGCTCTATGAAACCCACCCCAAAGATGGGCAGCGCATGGGTGCAATTAGTTAAAACTTAAAGGGTAATTTGGGTAGGGAACCGCCAGACAGTAGCCCCCTCATACTCTTTATAGCCTTCTTCATTTCTTCATACTCCTTTAAAACCTTGTTCACATCTCCCACAGTTGTACCGCTACCTTTAGCTATTCTCACCTTCCTGCTCATGTTTATGATCTTGGGATTTTTTCTTTCCTCTTTTGTCATGGATAGGATTATGGCTTCTGTTTTCTTAAACTTCTTTTCGTCTATCTTCACATTTTTTAGCTGAGCCCCTATTCCCGGCAACATACCAAGAAGTTTGTCTAAAGGTCCCATGTTCTTTATAAACCTTATCTGCTTGAGCATGTCTTCAAGGTCAAACTCTCCCCTCATGATCTTTGTAGCAAGCACCTGAGCTTCATCTTCTGGTATAACTTGCTGAACCTTTTCTGCAAGGCTCTGAATGTCTCCTAGACCTAATATTCTCTGAGCTACCCTGTCAGGATAGAAGGCTTCTAAATCTTCTATCTTTTCTCCAACGCCTACGAACTTTATGGGCACACCTATAGCGGACTTTACAGAGAGAGCCACTCCACCCCTTGCGTCTCCATCCATCTTGGTAAGGATAACTCCGGTAAGCGAAACACTTTCGTGGAAGACTTTTGCAACACGCAAGGCTTCCTGTCCTTGCATAGCGTCAGCAACATAGAGCACCTCAGAAGGGTTTACCTTTTCCTTTATTTGCTTAAGTTCTAGCATAAGCTCTTCGTCCACATGTAATCTTCCGGCTGTATCAAGAAGCAGATAATCCATTCCCTCCCTTAAAGCCCTTTCCTTTGCCTTGACAGCTATACTTACGGGTGAGCTTTCATCAAAGCTGTAATAGGGAACACCAACTTTTTCTGCAAGCCTCTCAAGCTGTAGCATGGCCGCAGGTCTTCTTACATCTGTTGAAGCAACTGCTACCTTAAAACCCTTGCTTTTTAGGAAGTTTGCCAATTTACCTATTGTGGTGGTTTTACCCGTACCTTGCAAACCCACAAAAAGCACGACCCCCTTCTTTATATCAGCTTTCTCTCCACCCAGTATGTTAGTTAGCTCTTCGTATACAGTAAGTACTATGCTGTCAGCGGGTGATATGTTCTTTTTAAGATCCTCGGTAAGTACCCTCTCCCTTACCCTTTTGAGAAAAGCTTTTACAACATCGTAATCCACATCTGCTTCCAAAAGGGCGGTTCTTATTTCCCTTAGGACATCGTTAACTTGCTTTTCTGTAAGCTTTCTTGTGCCACTGAGCTTAGACAAGCTTTTGTTAAACTTTTCTATAAGCAGCTCAAACATAATATTTAATTATAGCATACGCTGGGTGAGAAATTAGCTTAAAGCTAAGGTTTGGTAGTAAATAGCTACCTTCTTTGCTTGATTTTTCACTCAGCGTGTATATAATTTATTATATCAAAGTTAAGGAGGAAGGGTTATGAGAAAAGTTTTTATTCTCGCCTTACTGGTCCTAAGTGCTTTCCTAACCGCATGCGGTGGTGGTGGAGGTGGAGGTAGCGGTGGTGGTGGAGGTGGAGGTAGCGGCGATGGTGGCAGTGGAGGTAGTGGAGGCGGGGCGGGCACTACCTGGACCTTACGCACCTCTGGAACGGGCAACAACCTCTACGGCGTGACCTACGGGAATGGCCTCTTCGTGGCGGTGGGGCATAGCAGTACTATCCTCACCTCCCCGAACGGGGTGAACTGGACGCTGCGTACCTCAGGGAGCAACATCCTCTACGGCGTGACCTACGACGGGAGCCGCACCTTCGTGGCGGTGGGGGAAAACGGCACCATCCTCACCTCCCCGAACGGAACTACCTGGATACTGTGGGCCTTGGGGAGCAACATCCTCTACGGCGTGACCTACGACGGGAGCCGCACCTTCGTGGCGGTGGGGGAAAACGGCACCATCCTCACCTCCTCGGACGGCGCGGTGACTTGGACGAAGCAGACTTCGCCGATAAGCAGCTGGCTTGGGGGCGTGACCTACGGGAATGGCCTCTTCGTGGCGGTGGGGCATAGCGGTACCATCCTCACCTCCCCGAATGGGGTAAACTGGACCTTACGCACCTCGCCGACGACCAACGACCTCTACGGCGTGACTTACGGAAACGGACTCTTCGTGGCGGTGGGGCAAAACGGCACCATCCTCACATCTTCGGACGGGGTGAACTGGACGCGGCAAACCTCGCCGACGGGTAACAGCCTCAACCGCGTGACCTACGGGAATGGCCTCTTCGTGGCGGTGGGGCAAAACGGCACCATCCTCACCTCCCCGAATGGGGTAAACTGGACCTTACGCACCTCGCCGACGACCAACGACCTCTACGGCGTGACTTACGGAAACGGACTCTTCGTGGCGGTGGGGCAAAACGGCACCATCCTCACATCTCCCTGACGCAGAGATAACCATGCTCCTACCCGCCCCATATAGCTGGCGGGGCGGGCTACTCTTACCCAATGGCCGCAGGAAAGCTGTACCACTTAAAAACTCTGTTTAGTATCTCTTCTATTGCTTGTAGTATCTTTATATCCAAAGTTGACGTGAGCGGATGGAGAAAGGGTATCACCTTGCTCACTTACTTGTATGCTTATGCAGTAGGTTACAGTTTCTACAGAAATATCAAAGTTCAGCTATGTGCTTGATTTCTCACTCAGCGTTATATACTTATCTTGGTTTTCTTTTTTTCCATATAGCCCTTTCTGAGGGTGTATCCCTCTTTTGGATACAGTCCGTAAAAGAGGTTTTGCACATGATTGCCTTCCACAAAGAAAGACCACCTTTCTAAGGCACTACCTATTACTAAGCTGGCATAGGTGAGTGCATAAAAACTGTAAGATGTGCTTCCTTTTATAAGGGAATAAGAAAGCAAAAAGATAGGAACAAAAAAGGTGATCACATAAAAAATAGGAATTACAAAGTTTAGCATTTCTCTACCTTTTGCGTAGTAGAACTCTTCTGTACAGTAGTTATTGGTAGTTGTACCTGTATCAAGGACTTTTATGGGTCTGTTGTGTGGTAAGTTTAGAGCCTCATTCAGGGTAGGTCTTTTTAAGAAAAACTGCCTTATGTTAAAGGCTATCCTAAAGGCAAGTCCAAGAAGCACAAAGAAGAGAGTAAGTAGAAGGAAGGGCTTTACAAGCTCAGGCTTGTAATGGTAAGTAGTGGCAAGAAAAGCAGAAGATCCCAGCATAAGATACATGTTAAGATAGTAAATTACCGTCAAGGATGTGTTCCATTCAAGCACAAACCTGTTGGAAGCGTATATCATGGCAGTAGAAAAGGCAGAAAGCCACCCAAGGATAAAGGTAAATATCCCAAATAAATGAACAAAGAAAGCATTAAAGCCAAAATAATAGGAAATGCCATAAAGGAACAAAGTAAAGCCGTAAGCTCCGCTAAAGACCGCTTCACGGGAAAGCCAAGATGTATGAAATCTCTTTATGGCTTTCCAAGCTCTCATTTTGTGTCCAAGATGAAAGCTTGCACCTACAGCTCCTAAACCTACAAGGATCAGGGAGAACACTACCGAAAATAAGACCATGTTCCGGGGAAGAGATGTATCAAAGCCAAAGAGAGACAAAAGCTCCGCCAAGTAGGTAAGCGTGAAAAGTCCTATGGAAGTCCCCGCAGTCAAAAAAAACCAAATCAAGGAAAGTGGTGGGTGCATCTTTCAACCTCCTTTGTAATGTCTTCTAACCACTTCAAGGAAAAGTGGGTTTTCTGCTTCTAAAAGATGTTCATCCACATGGACTTTGGTCTCGGTCCTTGGCAGGTAATGGTTGGCTGGGTTTGTGCCCATATCTGGGAATAGCACAAAGCCGTTGCGTTCCTTTATCATCTTGTAGGCTTCGCTGTTTGGATCCTCTATGTCTCCAAAGAACCTTGCCTTTGCAGGGCATGTTAGCACGCAGGCGGGCTTTCTGTGTTCCGGTGGCAAAGACTCGTCGTATATCCTATCAATACACAGGGTGCATTTTTTCATCACCTTGTCCGCCTCGTCAAACTCTCTACAACCATAAGGGCAAGACCAAGAGCAGAGCTTACAACCTATGCAATCGTCGTAATTGACAAGCACTATGCCATCCTGTTCTCTCTTGTAGCTGGCACCGGTGGGGCAAACGGGCACACAGGGGGCATCCTGACAATGTAGGCAAGACTTGGGAAGATGGAAAACCTGCGTATCTGGAAAGTCTCCCACCTCGTAGGACATTATGCGGTTATACCAAACACCCTCCGGGTTTCT
>JAPYWJ010000030.1 GCA_028276405.1 Hydrogenobacter sp. | reverse complement strand
AATAGAATATTTAGCAGTGCGCAATGCGGTCAGATAAAGACAAACTTTGTATGTTATGTTTGTGGGTATTTTGAAGTTTCGGATGAAAACCTGAGAAAAGAGGGAGAAATACTTGAATATTTGGGAGAAGTAAGAGAAGAAAGGCACTTGGTTAGGATAGATGAGCTAAAATATACGCAAGATAGCTGGGGAGAGTTTATAAAGTCAGTGGAGCTTTACTAAAACCTGCAAGAAAGCTCTATCTTCTATAAAGTGGAGATGAATTGTGAAAGATTGAACTATACAGAACTTTTGAAGGGAAGATAAAATGCGATGACGATAGTTTTATTTGTGAGTTTTGGTTAAGACGAGGAAAAAGAGAAAGCTACAAGAAGGAAGAAAATAGAAACCTTAGGGTCTGTTTTGAAAATCTTTATGGCTATTTTTTCTTATAACATTTCAAGGTTGGTGAAGGTGGCAACTCAAGTTATTATAATCTCTCTTCTTATGAGCTTGATAAGTTCATCCATCTCTTTTCTTGTTCTTTTCTCTGTAACTGCCACAAGAAGAGTGTCTTTGTAGCCAAACCTTTCTAAGGGTATCCCAAACAGGTAGCCTTTTTCAAGAAGTTCTCTATAAAGGTTTGAGACTTTATTTTTCCTTATAGGAAACTCCCACAGATGTTTTCCCATGTATAACTCTTCAAACCCTAAGGAGACAAGCTTGTCTTTTAGATACATAGCCTTTGAAATGCTCTGTTTTGCAACTTCTCTCATACCTTCCTTTCCTAAAAGGACCATGTAGATGAGGTTTGCAAGAGCCATGAGATTTTGGTTTGTACATATGTTTGATGTGGCCCTTTCTCTTCTTATGTGTTGCTCCCTTGTCTGAAGCACAAGAGTAAAAGCCCTCTTTCCATCTATATCTTCTCCAAGTCCCACAAGCCTTCCTGGCATCTTCCTTAAGTGTTCTACCTTTACAGCAAAAAAACCCACATAAGGTCCACCAAAGCTTAAAGGCAGTCCCATCTGTTGCCCTTCACCGACCACTATGTCCGCTCCGTAATCTCCTGGAGGTCTAAGTACGGAAAGAGCTATGGGATCTGCGACTACTACAAAGGGTACCTGATAGCTCTTTACTGTTTTTCCTATTTCTTCCAGAGGCTCAACAAAACCTAAAAAGTTAGGGTACTGCACCGCTACCGCATGAACTTCACCCCTTTTGAGGGAGTCATCCAGGAGTTTAACATCTGTGTATCCGTTTTCTCCAATAGGTATTAAATCTACCTCATCCTGATAGCCCAAAAGGTAAGTCTTTACAACTTCCCTGTAGAGGGGGTTTATACCTTCTGAAAGTAGAACTCTACTCCCCTTGCCCTTTATAGCTCTTGCCATAAGGATGGCAGATGCCAAAGCTGAAGCACCATCGTACATGCTTGCATTGGCTACATCCATACCTGTAAGCTCGCATATGAGTGTTTGGTACTCAAAAATAGCTTGAAGTGTACCTTGGGACGCTTCGGCCTGATAGGGCGTGTATGCGGTTAAAAACTCCCCCCTGCTAAGTATCTGCCATACCGCAGAGGGTATTATCCTGTCGTAAGCTCCAAACCCGGCAAAACACACAAGCTCCCTGTTTCCTTTGGATAGCTCCTTAAAATACCTCCTTACTTCTTCTTCAGTCATAGGCGGTTCTAAGTTGGGGGATTCTAAAAGATGAGGGTCTATATGGGAGAAAAGATCATCTAAGGATGAAAGTCCAAGTTGTTCTAAGGCTCTCTGCAGGTCATCCTGCGAGTGGGGTATGTACATTACCTTTCCTTCTCTTCGTAAGGATGTTCCTCTTCAGGGAGCGCTTCAAGGGATTCTTCTATGGTAGGAGTTATTTCTTCTTCTGGTATCTCAAGGGATATATTCTCTCCCTTTTCCTCTTTTACTATCTCAACAAGCAGCTCAGCATAATCCTGCGCAGGCATAAGGTCTTCCACCTCCATAGGGTCGGAAAGCTCAAGCACCGCTATCCATCCATCATCGTATGGTGATTCGTTTATAAGGTGTGGCTCATCTGAAAGTTGTTCGTTAACTTCCACAACCGTGCCAGACAGGGGTGAGTATACGGGTGCCACATTTTTAACAGATTCTATGTTAGCAATGGTGTCCGCACTCTCAAAGCTTTGTCCTACAGAGGGCAGGTCTACATAGACTATGTCCCCCAGTTCCTTCTGGGCATAGTCCGTTATACCTATCCATGCCTTGTTTCCTTTAATGAGAGCCCATTCGTGGTCTTTGGTGTAATACCTGTCTGTTCTTACCGTATACTTTCCAACAGTTATCTCATCCATGACAAACCTCCTGTAAAACCTCGTAATCTATTCCGTATTCTTCTTTTACCAACTTCATCACATCCAAAAAGTCCATCTCTTCATTTATAAACTTTTCCATAGTTCTAATTATATAGTCCAAGTCTATAAGCTTCAGG
Source organism: Hydrogenobacter sp. (assembly GCA_028276405.1). Taxonomy (GTDB): domain Bacteria; phylum Aquificota; class Aquificia; order Aquificales; family Aquificaceae; genus Hydrogenobacter. Next base: position 15,853 of record JAPYWJ010000030.1, on the reverse strand, counting down.
AGAGCTATACCTTTCCAACACCTTTCTGCGGTCAAGAGGTTTTTTCGTCTTTGGCTTATGAAGTTTAGTATTTTTTCCTTGGTGATAAGTTCCTTGCCGTCAAGCACAAGCACATCGTGTCCCCTGAGTTTTCTCAACCCTTTGTATATTCCATAAAGAAGGGTTCCCTTATCGTTTCTCATAAAAACCAGTTCGGGAAACTTGTCAAATAGGTGTTTCATCTCTGATGTTATCACTGCGTAAAGGCTGTCTGGACCTACAAACTTCTTCAGAAGGCTTAACTCTCTTTCCAGTTTGCTTACCAATCTCTGGTCCTCCGTGAGCTTTGCGTACAAGACTATAAGAACTTTTATCATCAGTTATAATATTATAAGGTTTGCTTGCTTTTGGAGGTGGAAATGTCTAAGAAAATAAAAGTTGCCATAGTAGGAGTAGGTAATTGTGCAAGCTCCCTTGTTCAAGGTATCTACTATTATAAAAAAAACCAAAATGCTAATGTGAACGGTCTTATGTTTGAAGATGTGGGAGGGTACAAACCGTATGATGTTGAGGTAGTCGCCGCTTGGGACATTGACGCTCGTAAAGTAGGTAAAGATTTATCAGAGGCCATATTCTCACCACCTAACTGTACAGCCATTTTTGAAAGGGACATTCCCAAAAAAGGTGTAAAAGTCAGGATGGGAAAAGTTCTTGATGGTTTAGCAGAGCACATGAAACACTATCCACCAGAGAGAAGTTTTGTGCTTGCGGAAGAAAAGGAGGATGAACTTGAAGATGTAGTAAGGGTTTTGAAAGAAACAGGAGCTGAAATACTCATTAACTATGTTCCAGTAGGTTCTGAGCAAGCTGCAAGGTTTTATGCAGAAGCTTGCTTAAAAGCAGGGGTATCTTTTATCAACGGTATGCCTGCTTTTATAGTTTCTGATCCAGAGTGGGCTGAAAGGTTTGAAAAAGAAGGTATTCCGGTAGTAGGAGATGACATAAAGTCTCAGGTGGGAGCTACCATACTTCACAGGTCTCTTGTTCAACTTTTTATAGACAGAGGTGTAAAGATAGAAAGGACTTACCAACTTAACTTTGGTGGCAATACAGACTTTTTGAATATGTTAGAGAGAGAAAGGCTAAAAACAAAGAAACAATCTAAAACTCAGGCAGTTTCTTCTCTGATCCCTTATCCTATAAGTGAGTACGACATACACATAGGACCTTCTGATTGGGTACCTTGGCTAAATGACAGAAAGATAGCTTACATAAGGATAGAAGGCAAGCAGTTTGGTGATGTTCCCATGTATGTAGAGTTAAAGCTTGATGTAGAAGATTCCCCAAATAGTGCAGGTTCTATGATGGATGCCATAAGATGTTGTAAGCTTGCAAGAGACAGAGGCATAGGTGGACCACTGTATTCTATCAGTGCCTACACCATGAAACATCCTCCTGTGCAGTATCCAGACTTTCAAGCAAGAAAGATGGTAGAAGAGTTCATAAGGGGCGAAAGGGAAAGATGAAAAATACGGGGGATATGCTTGGCTTTTGAAGACATTTTCCCCAAGCCTATTAAAGAAGCCATAGAGAGCATAACCAAAATACCCACCTACGGTGAGAGGGGTGCCAGCAGGTTTGTTTACAACCTTCTTAAAGTTCTACCAGAGGATAAAACCCTTATAGTGGATACGCTTCAAAACTTGGTAAAAAGCATCAAAAATTGTTCTGAATGTGGGATACTCACAGACAGAGATGTGTGCGCCATATGTTCTGACAGTAAACGCAGTAAAAAATTCATATGCGTAGTTGAGGAGTCCCAGGACGCTTATGCCATAGAAAAACTTGAAAGATACACCGGTGTTTATCACATCCTAGGTGGCAGGATAGCACCGCTGGAAGGTATATCTGCCCAAGAACTTAGCATAGACAAACTTCTTGAAAGAATAGAAAAATACAAACCTAAGGAGGTTATAATAGCAACCAACCCAAATGTGGAAGGTGAAGCAACAGCCAATTACATTATAAAATTACTAAGAAAACAATTTCCCCATCTGAAGATAACGAGAATATCCTATGGACTGCAGTTTGGCAGTTTCATTGAGTTTGCAGATGAGATTTCCCTTGAAAAGTCCTTAGAAAACAGGAAGTAAATTCTATTTATTTTTAGAACAGCCTCCATTACTCTATAGACAACTTTTCTCAAGAGAGGTTAAAATAATTATCATGACTGGGTACGAGACAATAAACTATCTGAGTCTTATAACTATAGGGATAAGTGGACTCTCTATAATTGCCGGGCTTTACTTTATTAAGACGGGGAGAAGAGAATTACACAGAAAAGCTATGATAAATGCATCTGTGTTTGCCCTTTTGTTTGTAGCTCTTTACCTTCTAAAAAACGCCCTTTTCCCCACTTCTAAGTATGAAGGACCATACAGAAGCCTTTTCTTGTTTATACTTTGGTCGCATACTGCACTTGCTATACTGAACTTTCCCCTTGCTGTGATCACTTTAAGATACGCTTTAAAAGGGGTTTTTGATAAACACAAGAGGATAGCACCCATCACTGCAGGGGTTTGGCTTTATGTGGCTTTTACTGGCTGGCTCATATACTTCTTTATGCAGTGGTTAAACCAGTGAATGGGAACACCCATCGCACACGCCAAATATCTCAAGTCTGTGATTGATGGGGGTAAATTTATACTCCTCACAAACCTTGTCTTGGATTTCCTCTATGTCCTCTCTATAAAACTCTATGATCTTACCGCACTTTACACATATGAGATGTTCGTGGTGAGGCTTACCTGCGATAAACTCGTATATGGTCCTGTTACCGAGTTTTATAACTTCCCTTATAGCACCAAACTCTTGAAGAAGCTTAACAGTTCTGTATATGGTAGACCTTGAAGCCACACCCTTATCTTGATTGCTCACCCACACAACAAGCTGTTCTATTTCAAAGTGAGATCCATAACTTGCTATCTTGTCTATAAGCTCAAGCCGGCTTTTGGTAACCTTATAACCCTTTTGTTTGAGAAACTGTTCAAACTTCTGTTTCAATTCATCTAGCTGCATACCATTAATATAGCTCAAATGAATTTCATTTGCAATAATTTTGTTTATGTATAATAGGAACTATCATGAGGCTTAGAATAGGAACAAGAAAGAGTAAGCTTGCTCTGTGGCAGGCTAACTTTATCAAAGAGAAACTTGAAAAAAGAGGGCATAAGGTAGAGTTGGTGCTTATAACCACATCGGGAGACAAAATCCAAGATGTACCCCTTGCTAAGATAGGGGGTAAGGGGCTTTTCGTAAAGGAAATAGAGGAAGCACTTATGCGGAAAGAAATAGACCTAGCGGTTCACTCCCTAAAGGATGTTCCCATGACATTACCCGAAGGGCTCACTATAGGTGCCATAACAGAAAGGGAAAATCCTTTTGATGTGCTTATATCCTTAAAAGGTGTTCATTTTGAAGATTTGCCGCAAGGTGCAAAAGTAGGTACATCTTCTCTAAGAAGGCAGGTTCAGATAAAGAGAAGGAGGAGAGACCTAAAGGTAGAAACCTTAAGGGGTAATGTGGACACAAGGCTCAGAAAGCTTCAGGAAGGGTTTTACGACGCTATTATATTAGCTTATGCAGGCGTAAAGAGGATGGGCATGGAGGATAAAATAACACAGGTACTTGAGGACTTTATCCCAGCAGTAGGACAAGGTTCCTTAGCTATAGAAATAAGGGAAGATGATCGGGATGTTTGGCAGGTCGTGAGGAACCTTGATCACACAGAAAGTAGAACAAGGGCAGAGTGTGAGAGAGCTTTCCTTAGGGAGCTTCAGGGTGGTTGCCAAGTACCCATAGGTGCATACTCTTGGATAGAAGGTGATAATATACTCATCAAAGGCTTTGTCTCTGACCTTGAAGGGATTAAATTTATAGAAGGTATGAAAAGTGCAGGCATGAAATGTGCAGAACAAATAGGTGCACAGCTGGCAAGGGAATTGCTCAGTAAGGGTGCTGAGGAAATACTCAGGGGGATTTATGGATGGAACACATAGGTATAGTCCTTGGAACCAAACCCATATCCCCCCTTGAGTTTTGGATAGGTGTAGGTGAGGGACACATCCTTGAGCTTGATCATGTGGTGTATGTGGAATCAAAAGCAGGAAACCAAAAGGTGATCTTCTACGGCATTGTTCAGGAAGTGCATAAGTTCCTTGAAGGTGCAGAATCTGTGTATGATGCTCGCCTTGCCACTGATGGCATTATACCTGTGGAAGTAGCTTATACCGCAAAGGTAAGCGTGACCAGAATAGAACCCGAGTTATTTATGCCACCCGCACCAGGAGATAAGGTATACAGAGCGGTAGGAACTCATTTTGAGAAGGCACTTTACTACGATCAGATGAAGACAAAGATACCCGCAGGTCTTACTCGTAGCGGAGAACCCGTCTATATAAACTATCACTTCATCAACGGTAAAGAGGGAGCCCATGTTAGCATCTCTGGTATGTCAGGAATAGCCACTAAAACTTCTTATGCCATGTTTTTACTTTATTCCATCCTTAATAAAGCGGATGATATGAGGGATATTCACGGTATGGTTTTTAATGTAAAAGGCAAAGACCTTCTGTGGATAGACAAGAAGAATAAGCACCTTTCAAAAGAGGATAAAGAAGCTTGGCTAAAGCTGGGATTAAAACCAGAGCCTTTCAAAAATGTGATTTTCTATGTTCCACCAGAAGAAAAAAACGCTAGTGTGCCTGACTGTGAAAGGCTTGACGAAAAGGTAGTGCCTTTTTACTGGAGTATGAGGGAATTTGCAGAAGACGGACTTTTAAAATTTATGTTCGTTGAGGGCCAAGAGGGTATGTCCAACATAAACTACACCATAGACAAGGTCGCTAACAAGTTATACACACTTGCCAAAAATAGTCCAGTAGGCAGGTTAACAGACGATTACGGCAGAGATATAGAAGATTTAGACGCTCTTGAAAAGCTTCTTGAAGAAGCTATTCAGGATAAAGAGCAGAACAAAAACTCAGAGGTCTACAAAAGCTGGTTTGGAGATGCACAGCTTCAGACAACATACGCTTTTATGAGAAGGTTTCACAGGGCTAAGACCTACATAAAGAGGTTTGTCAGAAGTCAAGAAGGTTCACCTATAAAGTGGCAGGATCATAAGCTGTCCGTCATAGATATAAGCGGACTCCACAGCATAGCCAAAATGTTTGTGGTGGGTGCCATCCTTAGAAAAGTCTTTAGGGAGAAGGAGGAAACCTCAAGGTCCTATCCTAAAATCTTCGTAGTACTTGATGAGTTAAACAAATACGCACCCAAAGATGGCTGGAGTCCTATAAAGGACATTATCCTTGATATAGCTGAAAGAGGGAGAAGCTTGGGCGTTATTCTAATAGGTGCTCAGCAGACAGCAAGCGAGATAGAAAAGAGAGTAATAGCCAACTCTGCAGTAAAGGTAGTGGGTAGGCTGGACAGCAGCGAAGCGATGAGCAAAGAGTACGAGTTTCTTTTGGGTAATTTCAGACAAAGGGCTATAATGTTAAAAAAAGGTACCATGATCATGTACCAACCAGACATACCTACTCCCTTAGTGTTTAGATTTCCAAGACCTTCTTGGGCAACCAGAAAGGAAGAGGTAGAGGAGGAGGTACATGTACCAGAAGATTTTGGTAATTTTTAGCCTGCTTTTCTGCATTTCCTTTGGGGAGGTGGTAAGTGTAAGATACGGAAATTATCCGGAAAAAGAAAGGATAGTCTTAGATTTTAACAGCAGAGTTGACTACAGAGTTGTGTTACTTGAGAACCCAAAGAGGATAGTTGTAGACATACTCTCTCAGGGAGACTTTACTTTAAGAGCACCCAAAGGTATAAACTACCGTCTGGGTAAACATCCGTGGGGCACAAGGATAGTTTTTGAAAGGGATTTTTCAAGCGTAAAAGCCTTTTCAGTAGAAGGTCCTTTCAGAATAGTCATAGACTTGTTTAAAAAGACTGAAAAACAAGAAGAGGATAATGATGACGCTTTGTTAGCCATTCTTGATCCTACAGTACTTAAAGTTATACAGTACGACAGCAGAGCCAAAGAGCGAGTCATAAGCGAGCGTAAAAAGAACACGATAATAACCCAAAAGAGGATCATAGTGATAGATGCGGGGCACGGTGGACAAGACCCGGGAGCCATAGGATACATGGGCATAAAGGAAAAAGACATAAACTTGGCTATAGCTAAAAGGTTGTCAGAGTATCTCTCACAAGATGGAAGATTCAAGGTAATCATGACAAGAAAAGGTGATACCTTTTTACCCCTTCAGGAAAGAGCAAACACAGCTCTAAGAAACAGAGCAGACCTTTTTATAAGCATACACGCCAACGCATCTCCACAAGGTGTGTCTAATCATGCAAGAGGTACTTATGTTTTCGCTATATCTTCTGACGCAGCAAGAAGGAAAAAACACCAGATAATCAACAATGACAGCTATGCCAAGTTAGTGCTCGGTACTGCGGATGTCCCCACCAGTGCCAAAAAGGTGCTTGCAGACCTTGCCATGGATGTGACATTATACGAGAGTGTATCCTTTGGTGAAAAAATAGCCAAGAGCATTGCAAAAGAGTTAGGAAGAGAGGTGCAGTTTAGAGGAATACAGAGGGCAGGCTTTGCTGTGCTTAAAACTCCGGGCATCCCTTCTGTACTTATAGAAACGGGTTTTATAACTAATCCTGATGAAGCAGTTCTTATGACTGATAAAGAATTTCAGGATAAGTTTGCTCATGCCATCTACAAGGCTATAGTAAACTACTTTTTCCCTACAGAGGAAAAACTCACTTTAAGCCAATAAGTTTGTGAAGTTGGGGTATAACCCTGAGGGTGTATCCCTCTTTAAGTAAGTCTTTTTGGATTTTCAGGGCTTTTTGTAAAAATTTCTCTTTGTTGCCTTCTGGCTGTAGCACCACCAAACCCTTTTCAAGAAAAGGTAAGAACTCGCCTCTTTTCAGAATGTGAGAAGAGAAGTTATCATCAACGACAAATTTTAACTCTTTTGCGTTTTTGAGTACAAAAGGATGCACATACCAGTTTGCAGTCCATTTGGGAGAGCATGTTATGTGTATGCGGTCTTCTACTACTTGTAGGTTTTCGTTCCACAGTGTGCCGTTTGTTTCTATCTGCACAAAATAACCCTCTTGAATGAGCTCACAAACTAAAAGGTGAAGGTTTGGTTGTGCAAGAGGTTCTCCGCCTGTAAGCACAAGGTGTTTGTAAGGATAGCTTCTTATCTCTTCTAAAATAGCGTAAATGTCTGTATTTGGTCTTTTAAATACTAAAGCGGAAGGCTGATCGCACCACGGACACCTTATGTTGCACCCTTGAAACCGCACCATAATACACGGACTTCCCACAAGCAACCCTTCTCCCTGAATGGTGGGATATATCTCGTTTATGCTTAGAGCTGTGCTTGTTCTAACTTTATCTCGTAGCATTCTATCACATCACCTACCTTTACATCGTTGTAATCTTTTAGCTTTATACCACATTCATAGCCTTTTGCTACTTCTTGCACATCTTCTTTGAATCTTTTTAGCCCTTCTATCTTGCCGTCATATATGACTACACCGCTCCTTATAAGCCTTGCTTTTGCGTTTCTGACCATTCTGCCTTCAAGCACATAACAACCCGCAACATTTCCCACTGACTTTATCTTGAAAACCGCTCTGACCTCTGCAGACCCTAGGACTACCTCTTTCTCTACTGGCTTTAGCATACCCTTGAGAGCCTTTTTAACATCGTCTATAAGCTCGTAAATGATGCTGTAAAGTCTCACATCAACCTTTTCCCTTTCTGCAGCCTCCTTGGCTTTTACATCGGGTCTGGTGTTAAAACCTATCACTATAGCGGAACTAGCTTTTGCAAGCATAATGTCATTTTCCGTTATACCTCCCACATCACCGTGTATGATCCTTATGGCTACCTCTTGACTGTGTATGTCTGAAAGGGATTTCTTTATGGCCTCTAAGGAACCAACAGTATCCGTCTTTACTATAAGCTTGAGTTCTTTTAGCTCTCCCTCCTGAATCTTTTTAAAGACCTCTTCAAGAGCCAAACCTCTTGATACTTTTTCCAACTGCTCTTTTTGCAATCTTCTTGCTTCGGCTATTTGCCTTGCAGTCCTTTCATCGGGTACTACCTTGAAGGTATCTCCTGCCATAGGCAGGTCCTCAAAACCTAAGACCTCTACAGGTGTAGATGGTCCTGCGGACTTGAGTCTTCTCCCTTTATCATCTGTCATGGCTCTGACCCTTCCGTAGGTAGTGCCTGCAACAAAGATGTCTCCCACATGAAGAGTGCCTTCTTGAACTAAAACTGTTGCGACTACTCCCTTCTGTTTGTCCAGTTTGGATTCTATGATGGTACCTTTGGCTCTCTTGGTGGGATCAGCCTTGAGTTCAAGTAAGTCTGCTAACAGAAGTATGTATTCAAGAAGCTGGTCTATGTTCTGACCAGTTTTGGCAGATACATCTACGAATACGGTATCTCCTCCCCACTCTTCGGGTATTAGCCCTAACTCTGAAAGTTCCCGCCTTACTCTCTGAGGATCTGCACCCTGTTTGTCTATTTTGTTAACCGCTACTATTATAGGCACATTAAAAGCTTTTGCATGATTTATGGCTTCTACCGTTTGTGGCATCACACCATCATCTGCTGCAACTACGAGCACAGCTATATCCGTGACCTGCGCGCCCCTTGCCCTCAGAGAAGTAAACGCTTCGTGCCCCGGTGTGTCCAGAAAAGTTATTTTCCTTCCGCCCGGAAGCTCCACAACAGACGCACCAATGTGTTGAGTTATCCCTCCTTTTTCTTTTTCCGCCACATTAGTTTTACGGACTGTATCAAGAAGCGTGGTTTTTCCATGATCCACATGCCCCATCACCACCACCACAGGAGGTCTTGGTTGAAGGTTCTCCGATGACTCGATTTCTTCCTCTTGATCTATTTTTTCTTCAACGCTTTTTATTTCTGCAAGAAATCCCATACCTTCTGCTATGGACACAGCTACCTCTGCAGGTATGGTCTGGTTTATGGTTGCAAGTATGCCCTTTTTGAGAAGCTCTGCCATGACTTGACTGGGTGGTACCTTCAGTATGTCCGCAAGCTCCCTTACAGTGATTATCTGAGGTATTTCAACTATCTTTATCTCCTCTTCCTTCTTTTCCTCTTTTTTCTTCTTCTCTATCTGTTGTTCAAGCTTTTTGAGAACTTGCTGCTCTTCCTTGCTTATCTTTTTTTCAACCACTACTTCCTTTTTTGGTTTCTCTTCGGTTTTTTGTTCCTTAACCTCCGGTGGTGGAGGGGGTGGTGCTTTCTTTTCACGGAAAACTCCTTTGGGCTTTTCCAATTTAGCTGGTTCTTTCTTAGGTTGTTTTTGCTCCCTCCTTTCCTGCTTTTTGTCTTCTTTTTTGGCTTCTTGCACTTTTTCCTGTTTTTCTTCCTCTTTTTCTGTGCCAAAGTTATCGTATATAATCTGTAGTTCCTCTTCCTCAAGATGAGAAAAGTTGGATTTTTCTATACCGTATGCTTTTAGAAGCTCCCTTACATCTTTTACGCTTTTGCCTAATTCTTTTGCTACATCTTGCAATCTTACTTTGCCCATAGGATTAATTATAAGCCTTGACTGAGCACTTGTAAAACATCTACCTTTGAAAGACCTAAGTCTTGAGCGCACACAATGCGCCTTCTTATTTCATCTTCCGGCACGCTGGTTATCTTACTTGCTGTGGTGTAATCAAAGTCCAAGAATATGCTACCGTGTATAAGGAACGCCTTTTTAAGTGTCCTCATGGCACATGCGACGAACTTTCTTCCGTTTACTGTAAGCTCTCCAAAGCTGGGGAAGAAAAAGCAGTAATAACTATCACCTTGTAAACTTTTATTTTCACACATCTCCAAAGATACACCAACAGAACGAAAGGCATCTGTTAGCTTTTGGCTAATTTTTCTGTATATTTGAGTAGGACTTTCCCCCCAAGCCTTTTTGTAATCAACAAGAGAAAAAGATATGTCCCATCCGTGCAGTAATGCACCACCACCTGTAGGTCTTCTCACCACTGGGATGCTAAACTCTCTGGGTTTTTGTGAATAACCTATGCTTACTGTAAGTTGGCTCCACATGTATATCCTTCTGACAGGCTTGCCTATGCCTTCTTCAAGTGCCAAAAGATTATCTCTGTCTATGTTCATGTTTTCAAAGCCTGTTCTTACTTCTATCATTCAAGGACTCTTTGAAGTCTTTCTGCTTTAAGGTCTTTAAGCAGTTGATAGTCTTTCTTTATGTCTCTTCCTGCGCGCGTTAGGTATCCACCCACCATCATGGCATTGGTCATAAGGACTGCCATCCCGTGAAAGTCTCTGAGAGTTTGCTCTCTTCCTCCGCACAGTCTTAACTCCGCTTTAGGGTTTGTAAGCCTAAACATGGCTATGACCTTGAGGGCTTCTAAGGGACCAACTCCGGGAGCATCTTGCATAGGTGTGCCTTCTATGGGCATAAGAAAGTTTAAAGGTATGGAATCCACGCCGAGCTCTCTGTAAGTTAAGGCAAGGTCAACCCTGTCTTGGTCTGTCTCACCCATGCCAAATATACCACCGCAACAAGTGGAAAGTCCCACGGACTTGATACGCTTTATAGTTTCGTAGCGCTCTTTCCAAGTGTGGGTGCTTACTATATTAGGGAAAAACCTCTCAGAAGTTTCAAGGTTATGGTTGACCCTTCTTACTCCGGCAGATTTTAGCTTTATGAGGTCTTCTTCATCAAGGGTACCGGCAGATACGCATACATTTATAGGCAGTTTCTCTTTGTGCTTTATCTCCTCAACCGCCTGCGATATCCTTTCCACCTCCTGAGAGTTTGCCTTTTTACCGCTTAACACTACGCAGTATCTGTTAGCACCAAACTCAACACCTCTGTAAGCACCTTCTACTATCTCATCTTTTGGCACTAAGGAGTATATGTTTATGGGTGTTTTGTAGAACTTAGACTGAGCGCAAAATTTACAATCTTCCGAGCAGGCTCCACTTTTTGCGTTTATTATGGAGCAAAACTCCACACTGTTGGAAGGGAAAAAGGCATTCTTTACCTTTTGGGCTACATAAACAAGCAGGGCTATGTACTCATCAGGAAGTCTCAAAACCTCGAGGGCTTCTTCCCTTGAGATGGGCTCTTCCCTTAGGACCTTTTCTCCTAAATCTATAATAAACTTCTCCTTGCTATCCATATTAAACCTCCTTAAAAATTATATGTACCTTCCTTCGCTTCTTAGCAATACTTTAAGCCTTTTGCCTTTTTTCTCAACTTTTTCCACCTTATAATCGTAAAAGTTTATCTTGAATAACTCATCAAGATGCAGGTCTTTTTCCACTATGTAGCGAAGGGTGTAGGCTTTATGCCGCAAAGGGTTTTTTACCTTCTGCTTAGCTCTGTAATATTCAAAAACTACAACCTCAGAGGCTGTAGAAAGGTCAAAAAGGCCCTCTTCCTGTTTTCCTACAAAGAGAAAAACTGTGTTACCTTCAAAGAGTTCTTTACTCAGTCTTTTTATGTCTTCTTTCCAGTATTCTTTGAGGGTTTTACCTTGACAAGTACTTGTCCAATCAAGAACACACTCAGGCATAGGACTTTCTACAGATGCAAGCCCTAAAAGGGGGCTCAAAACCACAGACCTGTCTTTTATGCGAGCCTGTACTGGTGGCGGAAGCACCCAATACTCTAAGCTCTGCCAAAACACGTTTTTGTACCTCAAAAAAAGAGGTAAGAACTCCTTTTTGACATTAAAACAACGAATTAACTCTTCTACCTTTGGGTATAGCTGTGCAAACCTTTCATCGCTAAACTCCTGATGGCTACCTTTCATCTTTGATTGTTTTTTGCTGGAAGGTAGCACATAAAACACCTTTTATTGCCTCCAAAGAAGCACAACTTCTCCCTTTATCTCTCCCCTTGAAGAAAGCTCTCCATACACTTCAGATAGCGTTCCTCTAATGAACTCCTCATGCATTTTAGTTAGTTCCCTAGCAACGCACACAGAAAGGTTATCTGTATAAACTTCTTTCATAATCTCAAGGCTCTTTAAGATACGGTTAGGAGATTCAAAAGCTATGATGGTGGTATCCTCACACTTTTTTATGTCTTCAAAAAACCCTATAAGACCCTTTCTTGGTAGAAATCCTACAAAGAGAAATCTGTCTGTAGGCAGGCCAGAACCTACTAAAGCGGTTAGGACTGCGCTTGGTCCGGGTATGACTTCCACCTGAATACCTTTTTCTATACAAGCCCTGATGAGTTTATAACCGGGGTCGGAGATACTAGGAGTGCCTGCATCAGTTATTAGTGCTACATCTTCCCTCTCAAGAAGCTTTATTATTTTAGGAACTTGGACGCTTTCCTTTGGCTCGTAGTAAGATAGCAGTTTTTTCCCTTCTATATTAAAGTGGTTAAGAAGGATGCTTGTTCTCCTTGTATCTTCGCACGCTATAAAATTTACTTCTTTGAGCACTTCAAGAGCTCTAAGCGTTATGTCTTTAAGGTTTCCTATAGGAGTGGCTATCACATAAAGCTTTCCCATCTTACTTCACCAAAAGCATTGGTATGTCAAGGTGGTGCATAACAAAGGAAGTTACGCTACCAAAAAGAAACTCCTTGAACCGCCCTTTGGAAAAGGCACCCATGACTAGAAGGTCCATTTCCTCTTCTTTACAGTATTCTACTATTTTCTCTTCTGGCAGTCCTTTCAAATTTTCGTAATGATCCACACCTTTAAACACTTCATCTATCATGCTTTCATCCCCCACATGCAGAGCGTGGAGTTCAAACCCAAAAATTTCCTTTATGTATAAAGCTATTTCCATACCTTTTTTAGACATTTCTTTACCATCGTATGCTACGCACACCTTTTTTAGGTCTCTTTTTTCTTCTGGGGATAGGAAAACTGGACACGGAGAACTTCTTGCCACTGTATCAGCTGTAGAACCAAGAAGGAAACCTTCCACAGGCCTTTTACCTTTTTTGCCTATGAATAGCAGATCCTCCATATCTGCTTGGGAGACCATCTCCTTATAGGGAATGCCAACTGTCTGAAAGGAAGAAGCTTTTATACCTTTCTGCCTTCCTAAGCTCAGAAACTCTTCTAGGATCAGGTTCGCTTGGGATTCTAAGAATTCTTTAACCTTTGAGGATACCCCGTAATAAAAGGTAAAACCCAAAACACCCGCTAAGTCTTCAAGAAAGCTTTCTTCCATAAGTCTTTTATCTATAATGTGCATGCCTACCAAAGGAAGGTTTAACTTTTGTGCAAATTCAAACGCATACTCGCAAGCACTCCAACTTGACTTGGAACCATCTAAGCCAACTAATAACCTTTTAAACATCTAAGTTTCTTACCTCTTTTGCATAAGTTTCTATAAACTTCCTTCTTGGTTCCACATCTTCTCCCATAAGTATGGTGAATATCCTGTCAGCTTCTGCTGCGTCCTCTATGCTTACCCTTAAAAGTCTTCTCGTTGCGGGGTCCATGGTGGTCTCCCAGAGTTGCTCTGGGTTCATTTCTCCTAATCCTTTATACCTTTGAACTTCAAAACCTTCCTTGGCAAGCTCCATAAAAGTGCTTAATATCTGATGCAAATCCCATAAGGTTCTGCTCTTCTTTTCTACGCTTATTACTGCAGGCATGTCAAGTTTAAATCCAGAAAGCACAGACTTATATGCGAGAGAAGATAGGAACTCCACATCTAAAAGAACGCGCCTGCCTGTTTTTTCATCTATTAAAATCAGCTCGCAAGCCCCACTTAGTTCATCGTACTTGGTTTCCACCTTGTAATCCTTAAGTATCTTTTTGAGTAAATTAACTTTTTCCTTCAAAAGCTCTTGGTTTCTCATGTCCTCTTCGCTGAGCATAATGGAAAGCAAAGAGGATAGCACATCCTCGCCCTTTCTTCTGACCAAATACCTGTAGTTTTCTTCAAACTCTTTAAGGTTTTTCAGAAGTTTTGTAAGTTCCTCACCTCTGTATTCTGACCCTTTTGCATCTTTCAGTACGCCGTGATTTTTTATGTGTTCCATAAGCACATGCTCAAGTTCTCTGTCATCTTTGAGATAAAACACCTGCTTTCCTTTTTTTAATCTATAAAGAGGTGGTTGAGCTATGTAAAGATAACCAGCGGATATGAGCTTTGGCATGTACCTGTAAAAGAAAGTTAGAAGCAAAGTTCTTATATGGGATCCGTCCACATCGGCGTCCGTCATTAGGATCACCTTGTGATACCTGAGCTTAGAAAGATCCATGTCTTCACCTATACCACACCCCATAGAGCTGACTATGGCTTTTATTTCTTCGTTGGAAAAAACTTTATCAAGCCTCGCCTTTTCCACATTGAGTATCTTGCCTCTCAGAGGTAATACCGCCTGTATCCTTCTGTCTCTCGCCTGTTTGGCAGAGCCTCCCGCGGATTCCCCTTCCACTATAAAAAGCTCGCATTTTTCTGGATCCTTCTCGGAACAGTCCGCTAATTTACCAGGCAGTGTGGTGTCCTCTAAGGGGGATTTTCTCCTAACAAGCTCTTTTGCTTTTCTGGCAGCTTCCCTTGCGAGTGCTGCTTGTATAGCCTTTTCTACTATCCTCCTATAGACTTCCCTGTTTTCCTCAAAGTAAGCAGATAGATGCTCATACACTACCGACTCTACTATGCTTTTAACATTCTGGTTTCCTAGTTTAGTTTTGGTCTGTCCTTCAAACTGAGGCTCGGGAACTTTGCAAGACACAGCTGCTACAAGGCCTTCTCTTAGGTCTTCTCCTGTTATGGTTTCTTTTAGTTCTTTCTGAAGCTTTAGGCTAAGGATGTGTTTCATTACTGCTTTAGTAAGCCCACTTCTAAAACCTGTTATGTGGGTTCCACCTTCCAAGGTCTTTATGTTATTCACAAAGCTCTCCACAAGCTCTCTGTAATCTTTTGTGTAGAGAAAAGCTATATCTACCTGAACACCTTCTTTTTCGTCCCTTATCCTTATAACCTCATCAAAAAGTAGCTCTTTGCCAGAAGAAAGAAACTTTACGAGCTCCTCTATACCCTTATCAAACTTATAGATAAATTCCTTACTGACCCTTTCGTCAAAGAGTTTGAAGGTGCATTCTGGATTAAGGTATGCAAGCTCTCTTATCCTTCTTTCTACAAGGTCAAGCTTTATCTTGGTAGTTTCAAAAATGTCTGGGTCAGGTTTGAAAGTTACCTTGGTACCCCGCTTTGTAGTAGTGCCTACTACTCTCAGAGGGTACAGAGGTTCTCCCCTTGAATACTCTTGTTTGTATATTTTTCCATCCCTGTAAACTTCTACCGCTAACCACTCAGAAAGTGCATTCACTACAGATGCTCCCACACCGTGAAGACCTCCCGAATACCTATAGACCTTTTTGTCAAACTTTCCACCCGCACCAAGCATAGTGAACACCATCTCTACCGCAGGAATACCCGTCTCTGGATGTATATCTACTGGTATACCCCTTCCATCATCTTCAACACTTACAGAACCATCTTCGTGTATGATAACACTTATATTTTTAGCATAACCAGCTACATGTTCATCAACAGCATTATCCAGTATCTCCCAAAGAAGATGATGCAGTCCCCTCTCTCCCACATCGCCTATGTACATAGATGGCCTTAGGCGAACGTGTTGAAGTCCCGTAATAGCTTTGATGTCTTCTGCTTGGTATCTCTCCATTTTTAAATAAAGAGAAGCACCCCCAGCGGGATTCGAACCCGCGATCTCCGCCTTGAAAGGGCGGTGTCCTAGACCGGGCTAGACGATGGGGGCTA
>JAPYWJ010000029.1 GCA_028276405.1 Hydrogenobacter sp. | reverse complement strand
TCTTACACCTTTTGAATAAATTTATGGGAGGGACAGATTTCCCTCCCAAACCCTCTTAGTCTTCAAGCGTGGATATGTCTCCTACAGGAAGCCCCAGCTCCTGAGCTTTCAGCACCCTTCTCATGATCTTTCCGCTTCTCGTCTTAGGGAGTTTCTCAACAAACTCTATTTCGTCAGGTACAGCTATAGGACCCAGAACCTGTTTTACATGATGTTTTATTTCTTCAATGAGCTTTTCTGATGGTTCATGACCTTTCTTAAGGATCACAAAGGCTTTTATGGATTCTCCTTTAATTTCGTGGGGCTTTCCTATAACTGCAGCCTCCGCCACCGCAGGATAGTCTACCAAAGCGCTCTCAACTTCCATAGTTCCGATCCTGTGCCCTGCCACATTCAAAACATCGTCAGCCCTTCCCAAGATCATTATGTAACCTTCTTCGTCATAAGATGCCAGATCACCCGTTAGGTAATATCCGGGTATTGTGTTCCAATACTTTTCGTACCTTTCTGGTTCGCCCCAACAAGTTCTTAGCATAGAAGGCCAAGGAGTCTTTATAACCAAATTGCCTATGGTGTTGGGAGGAAGCACATTTCCGTTTTTATCCACTATCAAGGCTTCTATTGTGAAGAAAGGTTTACCTGCTTTTCCCGGTTTTGCAGGGTATGAAGGAATGGTGGTTATCATGTGCATACCCGTTTCCGTTTGCCACCAAGTGTCCACTATAACGCACTTTTCTCTTCCTATGTTTTTAAAGTACCAGTGCCATGCCTCTGGGTTTATGGGTTCCCCCACAGAACCAAGCACTCTAAGGGAGGAAAGATCATACTTAGCGGGCCACTGCTCGCCATATCTCATAAACATTCTAACCGCTGTAGGTGCAGTGTAAAATATGTTTACTCTGTACTTTTCCACATAACTCCACCATCTTCCGGGATCCGGATAATCTGGTGCACCTTCTACTATAAGGGATGTTGTACCCACAGCAAGAGGTCCGTATACTATGTAGCTGTGTCCTGTTACCCAACCTATATCTGCAGTACACCAGTATATATCGTCTTCTTTTATGTCAAAAACTACTTTGGTGGTGTAATAGGTGCCTACCATGTAGCCACCCGTAGTGTGCAGCACGCCTTTTGGTTTTCCTGTGGTTCCAGAAGTGTACAGAATGTAAAGTGGGTCTTCTGCATCCATAGCTTCAGGTTCACAATGGAGAGAGCTTGTTTTTATAAGCTCGTCAAGACTTACAAAAAGCTTGCTCTCACCATTTAAAACATCCTTATCTCTGTCCCACACCACGACTTTTTCCACAAATTCAAGACCGTCTATAGCTCGCTGCACTGTAGCAAGAAGGTCTATCTTCTTGCCTCTCCTTTTGGTATAGCTTGCTGTTATGACTACCTTAGCTTTTGCATCATCTATCCTGAGCCTTAAAGCACCTTCGCTAAAGCCTGCAAAAACCACGCTGTGAATAGCACCTATCCTTGCGCACGCAAGCATGCATGCAACCGCTTCTATGGTGTTGGGCATGTATATGGAAACTCTGTCCCCCTTTTTAACACCTAAGGATTTAAGTCCGTTAGCTATTCTACTGACAAGTTCTAAAAGCTCTCCGTATGTGATCTTCCTTTCGTTATTCTCCTCATCAATGGATATATAAGCCACCTTATTCCTTTTACCGTTTTTTACATGTCTATCCAAGCAGTTATAAGTAATATTAGTTTTTGCACCTACAAACCACTTGGCATAAGGATAGTTCCACTCAAGCACCTTTTCCCACTTTTTAAACCAGTGCAACTCCTCTGCAACTTTAGCCCAGAACCCCTCTCTGTCTTTTATGGATTCCTGATACAAACTCTCATAATCCTTGATCCACGCGGACTCTACTATGGATTTGGGGGGAATATACTTTTCCTCAACTTTTAAAAGGGTCTGAGACTTATCTTCCACCATTTTTTGACCTCCTCTTAAGTACTTTTTGAAAAATATAACTTAATGTCATACCTTTTGCAATAAGTTTTTAATTTTTTATAGCTTATATCATAAAATTTTGTACATTAACAACCTTAAAACCTTGTCCATCAAAAATAAAACTTGAAATTTTGAACCCTTCTTTATCAAGTGTAAAAACCTTAAACTTTTAGTTAATGCTTTTAAAATAATATGATTTTAATCATATATAAGGGTTAATGGAAAGGAAACTATAATATACTTATGCACCTGCTGATTATTGACAACTATGATTCTTTTACCTATAACTTGGTGCAGTATTTCCAAATGCTTGGATGCCAAGTGGCAGTTAGGAAAAATGACCAAATAACCCTTGAAGATGTTCAAAAGGTTAAACCTGATGTTCTGGTTATATCACCGGGACCATGCACGCCTAAAGAGGCAGGTATTTCCGTAGACCTAATAAAGCGTTTCTACAAGGAAATTCCCATCTTGGGTGTGTGTCTGGGACATCAGGCTATAGGGTACGCTTTTGGGTCAAATATAGTGAGGGCAAAAAGGCTTATGCACGGTAAAACTTCTCTGATATATCATACGGGAGAAGGTATATTTAAAGGTATAAAAAACCCTTTTACCGCAGTCAGGTACCATTCTTTGGTTATTGAAAGGGAAAGTCTTCCTGACATACTTAAGATAACAGCAGAATCTGAAGATGGTGAAATAATGGGCATTCAACACATAGAATACCCCATCTTTGGACTACAGTTCCATCCTGAATCTGTGCTTTCCGAAGCTGGCATGGACCTTCTTAGGAACTTTCTTGAGATATCTCAAGGGATGCGTCTATCCACCTAAGATAATCTTCGTTGCCTACTTCTATGGGCATGGCTATGATCTCGGGTACCGTATAAGGATGTACAGATTTTACCTTATCTATGAGATCCCGAATCTTACTGCTAGAAGTTTTTACCACAAGGAGGGACTCTTTATCTCTTTCTATGTTTCCCTTCCACCAGTATATGGAGCTCACCTCACTTATTACATTCACGCAAGCACCGAGTTTTTCCTTTATTATGTATTCTGCTATGTCCCTTGCCTTCTCTACAGGCACAGTTATAAAGGCAACATAATACCTGTACATGTGAGGAATTATAATACACTTCCGTGGGCAAAAAGATAGAAAAGTTTCTGTTCTTTGCATTTCTTATGCTTACTGACCTCTTAGCTTACTATCTATCTCTTTTTATGGCTTACCTTACCCGCTTACTTATAAATCCCTTGGTTATAAACTATGCGAACTTTAACTTACCTCTGTCTCATTTTCTTAAGATGTGGTGGATACCCGTTATGTTTGTATTCTTTTACTTTTACGAAGGACTTTATCACAAAAGGTATCCCTTCTCTGAGGAGCTAAGGAGGATCGTAAAGGGCGTATTTATAAGCACAGTAGCGCTCTTTTTCTTAGTTGGACTTACCAAATCCTCAGAAGAAGTTTCAAGACTTCTTTTTGCCATCTTAGGACTTTACATGCCATTCCTAACTGCTACGCTGAGGTCTATAGTAAAGGGCATGCTTTTCAAAAAAAGTATGGGTTTAAGGAGATTTGCTGTTGTTGGAACCGATAAAATAGCTCTAAAGTCTGCCTCTTTTTTATCTGCGGATAGGTATCTGGGATACCTCATAGTGGGTTTCTTTAGCGACAAAGAGGCTTTTAAAAATGTAAACATAAACGGAAAAACTTTTAAGGTGAGAAAGCTTAAATTTCTCAGAAAGTTAATAGAAAAGAGCCTTATAGACTGTCTTGTGGTCTCTACGGACTACTTTAAGGAAGAAGAAGAGCTTGCGCGTTTTGTATACGACAATCATGGAAAGGTGGATGAGCTTATACTTGTACCTCCTCTAAAAGGACTGAGCTTAGTAAACTCCGATCCCATGCACATTTATATGCTTGATGTGTTTATGCTAAAGTTCAAGAATAACCTAAGGGCTTTTCCCAACATTTACATAAAGAGGCTTTTTGACTTGACTTTTTCTCTTCTTGTCCTTCCGCTGGTTCTTTTACTAACCTTTGTTATATCTGCGCTCATAAAGTTAGAAACCAAAGGACCAGTGTTTTTCTATCATACGCGCGTAGGTAAGGATGGAAAACCTATAAAAGTTTACAAGTTCAGGACCATGTATACAAACGCTCAGGAAGTATTGGAAAAACTCCTCAGTGAGAGGGAAGATCTCAGGCACGAGTGGAATATGTACGGAAAGCTAAAAAACGACCCGCGCGTAACAAAGGTGGGCAGATTTCTCAGAAGGACATCTTTGGATGAGATTCCTCAGATATTCAATGTGATAAAGGGAGACATGAGTTTGGTAGGTCCACGCCCGGTGACGCAGGAAGAACTGAATAAGCATTATGGTGAATTTGCACAGGTTTATAAAATGGTAAAACCCGGTATAACAGGATACTGGCAGGTGAGCGGTAGAAATGATGTGGACTACTCAGTGCGTGTTGCTATGGACACCTTTTATGTGATCAACTGGTCTCTTTGGTTAGACATTTACATACTTGCAAAGACCTTCTGGGTAGTCTTCAAAAAACAGGGTGCTTATTGACACTTCAGGATTATGTTTATAATTATTCCTTTTGGAGGAAGGCATGCAGAGGTTTATGCTAAAGTCCAAAATACACAGGGCTAAGATAACGGGTAAGGAGCTTCATTACGAGGGAAGTCTTTCTTTGGATGCTTCTCTTATGGAGTCTGCTAAGCTTCTACCCTTTGAAAAGATAGAGGTGTATAATGTAAACAACGGTCAGAGGTTTTCCACTTATGTGATCCCAGCAAGCGCAGGATCTGGTGAGGTTCGGCTCAACGGTGCCGCCTCAAGACTTGGAGAAATAGGTGATATAATCATAATAGCATCTTATGCACTCTATGATGAGGAAGAATTGAAAAATTTTAAACCTTTCCTCGTGTATGTGGATGAACACAACAGGATTTTAGAAGTCAAGAGGAGTATTGGATGGGAGGCACTTTATGATAAGTAAAGTTTTTAGAATATTCAAAGAAAAGGGGGGACTTTTGAAGACTCTTGGGCTTTGGGAATGGTACGAAGGTTTAGATGCACAAAAGCAGAAAATGGTCAAGTATTACTTTTCTTTGAAAAGTATAAAGAATATTCGCTTTCCTTATAAAGCCAAACACTTTGACTCCGGAGATATACAAGAGACACCCTACACTAAAAGAACTTTTTTGGGAAGCATAGCCCAGATGGCATTGCTTGAAGGAGACACAAAAAATGCGGAGTGGTTATACTTAGAAGCTCTTAAGATGGAAGGTACACCCCTTGAAGCCCATATGATTTTAAACGACCTGGTTATCCTTGCCCAAAAAGAAAAAGATTACAACAAGATGGAAACTTACGCAAAAGCAGACATAGAGCTATTTGAAGATTACAAAGAAAGCCTAAAAGAGAAAGAAGGTGGGAGTATGCCTCACCTGAACTCTTTTGACCTTATGCTTTACCTTTTGGAAAGAAGGGGGGAGTATGCCAAAGCCATGGAGCTCTTATCCTACATGGAAAGCCAATCCATACCCGTTTATCCAGAGACAAAAAAGAGGCTGACCGAAAAAGTCAGATACTAAAGCTCATAGCCAGCGCACCTCTTGCCATGCAAAACTCTTCACAGCTTGACCAAAAAATGGAAAGACAGCTAGCGGGGAGTCTTTCTACAGAAGAGATCAGACTATCCTCTAAACCTTCCAAAAGCTCTCTCATGCTGTTCAGAAGGCCACCGCCTAAAACTAAAGTGTCTGGGTTTAGTATGTGCACCGCATTCACAAGTCCGGAAATTAGATAACTTTTGAACTCTTCCATAGCCATCAGAGCTTTCTCATCTCCTTCCTTAGCCTTCATAACTATTTGGTAATCTTTTAGTTCCTCTCCTGAGAGATGCTTATAAATCCTTTCAATGCCGTAGGAAGAGCAGTAAGCTTCCCAGCAACCACGCCTCCCACAACTACACAGTTCTCCATTAACTTTCAGTATGTGATGACCCAGCTCCAAAGCGCTTCCGCAGGCTCCAAGGTAGGGCTTACCCTTGATCACAAGCCCCGCTCCTAGACCTGTGCCTATAGCTATAAAAAGCAAACTTTTACTATCTTTATGCTGGTAGTACCACTCTCCGTAAGCTCCAAAACTAACATCATTGCCCACTACACATCTTATACCTTCCAGAGATAAAATTTCTTTAAGAGCTACACCATCTAAAG
Organism: Hydrogenobacter sp.; assembly: GCA_028276405.1. Taxonomy (GTDB): domain Bacteria; phylum Aquificota; class Aquificia; order Aquificales; family Aquificaceae; genus Hydrogenobacter. The sequence goes on along the minus strand of JAPYWJ010000029.1, from coordinate 12,302 downwards.
CAGGTATATTGGGAGACCTGTATATGATGCCATCAAGAGATGTGAACCCAGCCACAGCCACGCCCACAGCTTCTGGGTTGCCTTCTTTTGCAATCCCTATTATGGTTTTGAGAAAACTCCCTTTGTCCCTTGAAAGGTTCTTTACATACACTTTTTCTGTGCGACCATCTTCCCAAAGCACCTTTATGAATGTACCTCCTATGTCAATGCCCTTTCTCATAACTTACCTCTACTATCTTTAAGCCTTCGTCGCTTATTTGGTAGATTATGCGCAAGTTAAGGATCTCTTTTTGCTTCTTGAAAAGCTTTACTGTCATATAGCTTCCTGATAGCTTCTCTTCTACACTTGCACCTTCATACACCTTTTTATTGTAAAGACAAGTTTTTAAGAGTCCATCTTCTCCGCCAAGCTCTTCTTGCAGGTTGTCGCTTAAAAGCTTAAGCACTTGATGAGCCTTTTGTTGACTACAGTTTTCAAGACCCAACAGCAAGGTATAAAAATTTCTGAGTTCTTGCAATGTTTGTTCCTTTTCTTCCATATCCTGTATAAATATGGCCAGTCCTATAATAAAAGGATAAGATAGGCCAAAGAGCATAAATACGCCCAGTAGAAGGTCTTCCATTTTAAGGTTTAACTTCATAGCCAGCCTTTTTTCCTAACCCAGTATATGAGCACCAATGTAGTGGAGACCATCAAGAAAAGAGAGTAAGGATAACCGTACTTCCAATGAAGTTCGGGCATAAACTTAAAGTTCATACCAAATATGCTTGCGATAAGCGTAGCAGGTAGAAATATGGTAGCAAGTACCGTGAAAACCTTTACTGCTTCGTTCTGTCTTATGGATATGAGACCAAGCAAGGAACTTTGTATGCTGTCTATCCTATCCATATAAAGAGTAGTGTAGTCAAGAAGAGTATAGAGGTCATCAAGAGCTACCTTCATGTCCCTTTTGGTTTGAGCGTTTATCCGAGGGCTCTTTACAAAGTGGCTAATTATCTTTAGCTTTTCGTTTATGGACTCTCTTAGCGTTATGTTTAGTTCGTCATAGTATGACAGGTCTTTTATAATCTCCTCTGATTGCTCTAAAAACACTTCTTTTCTCAGGTTTCTTATCCTCCTCCCGAGAATCTCAAGTCTGTCTCCTATACGATCTATCTCTATATTTACTATCTCTGCGAATATGGCTTCTGGAAATTGGAAGTGCATATTCTGAGCGATGGCTCTCTTTTGGAATATGAGCAAAGTGGGAATGTCTCTGTACCTTAAACTAATAAAGTATCTCCCCCTTATGAAAAAAACCACTGGTTCTACTAATATGTCCTCTTTCTGCTGTATAACGAAGGACATGTTCATATATATGTAATCAGCCTCCTCTTTGTACTTGCTACTTATCTCTATATCTCCAAATACTTCTCTTGGAGGCATCTCAAAACTTACGGCGCTTTTTAACCAGTTTATCTCATCTTCTGAAGGCTTTTCTACATCTAACCAAACTACGCTGTCCTTGGGTATATCACCTATCTGGTCAAGTCCCAACTGTTCAAGCCCCCTGTTTGTGATGGCATAAATGAAAATCATATAATTATTTTACCAGCTAAGGACAGCTCAAAAGCGCATAAACACCATCAAACTCAACACCTTTTAGGATTAACCTACATGTAGGGAACTCTTTTGTGTGTTCGTATTTAGTTATTACAAGTCCTGAAAATGGCTTGCTTGGATCTTCCAGAACACTTATGCATCTTTGAGAGTAAAACACCAAGGAAGAATCTTCACTTTTGTAGAAATAAACACTGCCCGGATAGTGTTTGATTATAGTGTAAGCTTTGGGAACAAACCTCATATCTTGGTAATAACCTGCAACAAAGAAAAGCGCAAAGACAAAAAATACACAAAGCAATAAAACTCTTTTTATGTATTTTAGTTCTAAAGAGTTTGCTATTAATACAGACAAAGGTGGATATGCAAAGAGAATGTAATGATGTAGCTTGTTTTTGGCAAAGCTAAAAAAGAGCAAAACAGAAAAAAACCAAAAGATGTAGGGTAAAAGATCCTTCTTAAGGTGTTTTATAACCTTTGGATAAACGGGAATGTAAAAAATAGTTGTAAAAATTATCACTATAAAGTAGTAGTAAAAGGGTGAAGGATGTGTAAGTCTCTGCCCTGTGTAGCGCATAAAGTTTTCATACAAGAAAAACCTAAAAAAATAAAACTCTCCAAACCTGTAAAGCATGTAAAAGTACCAGCTTCCTCCCAAAATCAAAAAAAGAACAATTCCTTTTAAGGAAAATACTTTCAGGTTTCTTTTCCAAAGGAGATAAACTAAAAGAGTCAGAACTACACCTACAGGACCTTTAGTAAGAAAGGTAAAAGCCAAAAAGAACCAACCTAAAAGGAATTTTTCCAAGAGAAAAAGGTAAAGACTGACCATCATAAAGAAGGTATTTAACATCTCTGGCACAAAGGCTCTGGACTCTATCCACATGTGAGGTAGTGTAAGTAGCACTAGAGTACTCTTGTATGCCATCTGTTCATCTAAGTGTCTTTTGACGAGTATGTAAGTAAAAACAGCAACGCCAAGAGCAGAAAGCCCAGAAACTAACCTTGCGGAAAACTCACTTTTTCCGAAAAGCTCAAAAAAGACAAGTGCTATCCAGTAGAGCATGGGTGGTTTTTCGAACCTTAATTGACAGTTATAGTAAGGTATAAGAAAGTCCTTATTTTTGATCATGTTTATCACTGCGCTTGCGTTTCTGCCTTCGTCAAGAGAGGTAAAGCTAAGTATCCCGTTTCCCAGAATGAAAAAATAGCAAGACAGTAAAATGATAAGCCAAAAGCTTTTCATAATATCCTTTTAAATTAGCATGGGACTTAACCACTGGTGTAACATAACCCCTACAAAACAGCCCAAAGAAAGAAAAGGACCATAAGGCATAGCGAAAGAGAGGTTTTTGTACTTAAGTATAAGGGGAGTTGCATATACAAGCCCAAAGAAAGACCCAAGGCATACAGAGCTTAAAACTCCCCAAATACCAGTAACAGCACCAATAAAAGCCATAAGCTTTACATCCCCAAAGCCTATACCCTCCATTTTCCTAACTTTTACATAGAAGATGTATATAAGAAAGAAGGGAATACTTCCTGCAAGAGCTCCAAAGATACTGTCTATGGGACTGAAATTCTCTCTAAAAAAAGATGCTACAAATCCCAAAACCAAACCGCCAAGGTTTAGACTGTCTGGCAGTGTAAAAGTATCCCAATCTATCAAGGAAAGCACCAAAAGGTCAGAAAAGAACAGAAACATTATCAAACTTTCAAGGCTTGGTCCCCACTTGGTATAACACACAACAGCCAAAAGTCCAGATGTGGCTTCTACAATGGGATATCTAGGGGATATCTTTGCACCACATTCTCTACATCTGCCCCTGAGGAGGATATAAGAAACTATCGGCAGATTGTCATACCATCTTATGAAAGCACCACACCTAGGACAGTGAGAAGGCGGTTTTATTATAGACTCACCTCTTGGTAAACGATATATCACCACATTGTAAAAGCTTCCCAAGATACTTCCCAATACAAATAGAACTATATATTCCATAACTATATATTATGTTAGGCAAGAGACAAAAATACCTTAAGAATTTTGGGAAAAGGTTTTGCTTAACCATTTCTTAACAGAAAAGGTTTAATATTAAAACTATGGCAGGGGCAAAAGTGGAAAGGCTTATAGAAGAGTTGGAAGAGAGGAAAAGTTTTTATGAACGCTCTCTGCGCAAAGGTGAAAGAAGAAGAAAGAGGGAGAGGGACCAATTTTTGACAGAGAAAGACAGAACCATACTGGTTGAGTCTTTCGTGCTGGGCGGGATCATAGAAAATCTCATCACTAAAGCCATAAACAGGCTCTTTTAAGTCTTAGCAAAACTATCTAATTTTTCAGGTTTGCCTAAAAGTCTACCTAATCATGAAACAGCCTCACTTTCACATGACACATCTAACGAGCATGTGTTACAATACAAAAAAATGGTTAAATTTCTCGTTGAATTCTTTGGGGCTATGTCCCTTTTCCTCGCAGTAGCTCAACTATCAAGTAATAGACTGAATCTTTCTATAAAGATCTATCAGCTTCAATCAGTGTTTCTCTCCACATCCATTTTATTTATATACTTTTTATTTAAAGTAGTTGAAAAGATTAAGCTTGATAGGGAAGTTTCAATGTATCTAAACATTACAAACTCTTTGCTTTTTTTCAATCTTGATAATCATTTTCGCGTTTTATATCTCAAATAAAATTAATATAACAGGTGAAGTTATAGCAAAACAGATCTTTCCATTATCCTTAGGGATTATCTTCATTGGAATTTTTATGATGTTTTCAAGGAAAAAACCTTATCTCAGATTATTGGTTTTTTGACGATGGAAAATGGAATACTTCTTGTCGGAACTTCTTTGACAAAAGGTATGCCGATGATAGTTGAAATTGGAGCATTTTTTGACGTTTTTGTTGGTGTTTTGATGGCTGGTGTGCTTGTGTTTCAGATTAAAACTACTGTAAATCCTATTATTGGAAATAGAAATAGCCTCACTAAATGCTTGACAATGTTTTTCTCTGGGGCTATATTCATGCTTACGGAAATAAGCAATGTGCTTGAGTGTGGTTGGTGTGCAAGCATGAGAAAGTTCCTTTACAGGGCTTTTGCTGGGATTTTGCTACTGCTTGCTGTTTTGGGCGTCTTTTTGCCATTGCTTCCAACGGTTCCCTTTGTGCTGTTGGCTGTTTTCTTTTTGGTTAAATCCTCAAAAAGGGACTTAGTGCGCGTTAAAAAGATTCCTTATATTGGTAAAATTCTGTATCCTTACATAAAAAGGGTAGCAAAGTGGAATACACAACAGCCAAGTTCTTCCACCTGATAGGCGTCTTTTTGTGGGTTGCGTCCTCCTCTTCCTTAGGGCTTTTTATGATCTACGGAAACTTTAAAGATACCAAATGCGACCAGCACATTCTCAGAAACTTTTACCGATGGATGACAAACCTTGAGATATCTGGCTTTGTTCTTGCCCTTGCTATGGGCTTTTACATGCTACATTTACTTAAATATCGCTTTGACATAAGCTGGTTAAACTACAAACTGCCCATTGTACTGCTCCTCTTTTTGCCCTTGGAGGTCCTAAACTTCTGGTTTGTGAATATACACATCCCAAAGAGCCAAGACAAGGAAAAAGCATACAAAAGATACGACCTTTTTAACTACATGGTAGCCCTGCCCTTGCTGGTGGGTGGTCTGGTGGTGGTCTATTTGGCGGTGGTTAAGCCATGAAAAAGAGTGTTGTTCTTTTCAGTGGAGGAGTGGAAAGCACGTGTGTTCTATACCTTAAGCTCTTGGAGGGACAGTTTGTCTATCCGGTCTATGTTAAATGCGGAATGCCCTGGGAACGGCTTGAGTATGTGAAAGCTACTGAGCTCTGGCAAGAGACAAAAAGAAGGTTTTCAAAGTTGATGCCTATAAAGGTTCTGCCTCTAAAAACTTACCATAAGAAACACAAAGTCATAGAGACAGAAGAGGAATTGTTTATTCCTTTGAGGAACTTAACCCTATTAACTGCGGTGGCGGGCTATGCCCTGTCAAAGGGGGCGGAAAGCGTCAGCATAGGCAGTTTAGGACTGTATCCCTTTCCTGATAACAACCTTGCCTACCTTAAAGAGGTGGAAAGGCTGATTACCGATTTTTGGCGAGGCTGTTCTAAAAATAATGCCTTAGGTGTGGGCGAGAGATAAACTTAGACTTTGTGCGGAAAAGTAAGTTGCCCCTAAAAAAGCTTTACACTTTGGTAAGGAAACCCTTGAAAAAGCAAAAGATTGGTTCAAGTTTTAAATTGCTGAGGGAGGACTTATCAAGAAAAGCATCCCTTGCTTGTGCTATCCTTTGGAACTTCTGGGTGCTTGCAACTTACTTATTTTTGTTGTTTCTGTCTGGTAGCTTGCACTATAGCTACGCTAAGGGCTGTGGTAGATTTTTAGAACAGCCTCGCTAATACTTGACATTCTCCCTGAGACTAATCATAAAGACTTTAAAAAGATACTTTATAAAATTTGATTTTACAGTAGGAGGTATGCGAGTATGTGGAGAGTTGTCTATACGGGGCAAAGACCTCACTATGAAAATATAGCTCTTGACAGGATAATGCTTGACCTAAAAGCTGAAGGGAAAATACCCAACACCATAAGGTTTTTGCAGTTCAAACCCGAATGCGTGCTTGTAGGTTTTCATCAGTCGGTAGAGGAGGAGGTAAGAACAGAATACACCCAAAGAGAAGGCATACAGGTAGGAAGGAGAATAACAGGGGGAGGAGCCATATACTTTGATGAGTTACAAATAGGTTGGGAAGTTATAGCAGACAGAAGGGGTATAAAAGGTGGTAGTTTTGAGGAAATCACCGCAATAATATGCAACGGCGTAGCAAAGGGGCTCAGAAAGTTAGGCATAAACGCAAGCTTTAGACCAAGAAACGACATAGAAGTAGAAGGCAGAAAGATATCTGGAACAGGAGGAGTTTTTGAAGGGAATGCTTTCCTTTATCAGGGGACACTGCTTATGGACATGAATGTGGAGAGAATGCTTAAATCTCTTCAAATACCTGTTGAAAAGCTAACATCCAAAGGCATAAAGTCAGCGGAAGACAGGATAGAGTGGGTCAAGCGTCTTTTGGGATACATTCCCCCAAAGGAGGAAGTCTTTTCTGCTATACTGCAAGGTCTTGCTGAGGAGCTGGGAATAACCTACTACTGGGGAGATATTACCCAAGAAGAACTCAAGCTCATGGAGAAAAAAAAGGATTACTTTGCCAGCGAAGAGTGGATATACCATGTAAAGTCCTCCGCAAAGGATAAAGATGTACTCTTTGGCGTACATAGATGTCCGGGGGGTACTTTCAGAGTATCCGTAAAGTTAGACACAAAGACCAAGGTATTGGAACAAGTCATAATAAACGGAGACTTTTTTGTAAAACCTCAGAGACTTGTTTACGACCTTGAAGCTTATTTAAAGCACACACCTCTGGAGGATACGGAAAAAAGGATAAGAGAGTTTTTTGAAGGGAGGGATTGGGAAGCTTTGAACCTAACTGTGGATGATTTTATAAATGCCGTGATGTTTCCCATTAGGAAAGCAGAAGGCTTAGATTTAGGCATTGAAAAAAAAAGGCTCAATAACATAATAGCCAGTATAGGTGGTGGACTAAAAGAAAATCTGCAGAAAGCCAAAGTTATGCTCCTTCCTTACTGTGCTAAGCCCAGGTGGTGTGATTACAGACATCTTGATGATTGCGGAGAGTGTGGAGGATGTAGTGTGGGAGATGCTTATAGGTTAGCTTATCAGAAGGGTATGATACCCATAACTATAACATCCTTTGAGCTTCTAAGAGATACTCTTTTGTGGTGCGCACAAAATGGTTACACATACATAGGTCATTGCTGTTATGAGTTTTACGAAAAGAGATACGAGATATTTTCCAAAGCTTCTGAACAAGGTGCTAACGGTGTTCTCTTTGACATAGTAGGTACTACTTGCTACAGCTTAGGTGTAGAAGAAGAAGAAAAAGCTTATCACGGAGAATTTACCGTTGAACTGGATTTGGTAAAGGAAGACATGTACAAGGTTATGTCTGTAAAGCCTGATGTGGATACTAGGACCCCAAATGTAAAAAGAAGAAACTTTGACTTTTCCCCAAACTTTGTGGATTACAAACCATCCTATTACAAAAAGCCCAAGGCAGTGCCCACACCCGAAGAAGACATGACAAGAACCTCCATGCAAAAGGAAGTCTTCAAAGGTGAAGCTACCATCGGCGAGCAGTCTGTGTCTTTTAGGTCCGCGGTGGAATTGCTCGTCAAGTGGATAAAATTTGCAGAACGCCCTACTGTGGTGATAGGTCCTCTGCTCTTTTGGGATTGGCAGGAAGAAGAACTATTCCAGAAAGGCAGGGTGCTAAGAGAGATCATACAGAAGGTAGGAAGGTTTAATGTGAAAGTGCTTCCAGATTACAGACCCAAGCTTAAAAAGTACGACCCCTCAGTAGAAATGGACCCACCTAATCCTCACCATGCAATACTTTACGGAAAGCATGACCTTACCATACTGGTAGGAGTTCATTGCTACAGAACTGACTTTGTAATAAGGCTTCTAAAAAAGCACACTGATACAAAGGTAGTTGCTCTATGTGGTCTTTATGGACATCCATCCGCAGACCTTTCTACAAGCTTCACGAATGCAGAAAAGCTCGAAGAGATACTTAGGCTACTTTAAGACAAAACACATAAAACTTCCCACAACAGGCAGGGTAAAGTTGTCATCTAACTTTAAAGGAAGAAGCTCTACTGTAGCACCTATCAAAGAAACCACCAAGGCTTTTTCAAATCCCAAAAAAAAGTAAAGCACACAAAAAGTGGAAAAGAAAAAAGCCATAAAGCCTTCTAAGGTTTTTTCCCAAAGCTTTAGCTTTCCTATTTTGGCACCTACAAAGCCTGCAAAGGCATCACCTATGGCAAGAAGTAGCACACCTACAACAGCGCACTCTTTGCCAAAGAGTAAAAAACTTAGGGCAATACCCAAGTTAGCCCACAGAGGCTGAATACCCGGTTTTTGTAGGTTCTTCTCCCTTTCAAAGTAAAGCACGATACGATAAAGCGTAGGAAGAAATTTTATTCCTATCCTGTTAACCAAAAGAAGGTTTAGGATGATGATAAACAAAAAGCTAAAAGTAATGAGCCAATTAGGGAAGAACTTTAAGGGTATAAGCCACAAGCTTATGGCCAGAAGATGAAAAATCTTCCTCCTACCTTCAAGGTTCAGCATATAACAACGCTGTCCATAGAGCCATAAGGGTTTGGTACATAACGGTCCGCCTGCGAATCATTTTCCCATAGATGACCATCTATGAGATACCTAAACCTGTACTCTCTGCCCTTTTTTAATCTCTTAGTTATCCAAAAACTGCCGTCCCTTTTCCTTTTCATAACTTCTGGAATCCAGTTGTTCCACTCTCCTACAAGCTCCACCTTGCTTGCCCCTTCGAACTTGACATTAAAGGTTACCATACAAACACCCTGCTTTTCCAGGTAGGTTTTCTTGAGCATAGCTAAACCTCCTTATTTTTTGCTTGCACAAAGGTACTTTACACCCTCTTCTGTTTTTGCCCAATGGCGCGTTCCTGCTGGGACTTCCAATATATCACCAGCTTTTAGGTGGTAAACTCCTTCTTCTGTTCCTATGGTTATGGAACCTTCAAGAATAAATCTTGCTTCGTCCTCTTGGTGTGTGTGCCAACCATAATAAGTTCCGGGTGAGTCTTCCCACAGGTATATGTTGCTGTAGCCCAATTCTTTGAGTTTCCTTCTGGCTTCTTGTAGCATCTTACACACCCGTTGAACCAAAACCGTTAGGACCCCTCTCTGTGGGTGTTAGTTCCTGTACCTCTTCCAGCAGGACCCTGACCACTGGACATATTACCATCTGAGCTATTCTATCCCCACGCTTTACAACAAATTCTTCCTGACCTAAGTTTATGAGCAGGACCTTTATCTCACCCCTGTAGTCTGCATCTACGGTACCAGGAGAGTTAAGAAGAGTAATGCCGTATTTCAGAGCTAAACCGCTTCTTGGTCTTATCTGAGCTTCAAAACCCTCCGGTAGTTCTATGACTATGCCCGTGGGTATGACTTTCCTTTCCATAGGTTTTATGGTCACAGGCTCTTCAACAGCAGCCATGAGGTCAAAACCCGAAGCGTAGTCTGTAGCATAATAAGGTAAAGGAAGGTCCTTTGCATGCGGTAATCTTTTTACCTTTACCCTCATGCTATCCCCCAAGCCGGCGGTGGGACTTGAACCCACGACCTAGGCATTACGAGTGCCTCGCTCTGCCACTGAGCTACGCCGGCTTTCATCCAAACCCATATTGGTTAGCTTTGCTCTTCCTTGATCATCCACTTCCAACACCTTTACCTTTATAGTATCTCCTACATTGAAAACCGCTCTTACATCTTTTACATAGCCTTCCATCTTGCTAACATGCAAAAGTCCTATCTTACCAGGCATTAACTCCACAAAAACACCGTAAGGTTCTACCCTTGTTATCTTCCCCTCGTAAACCTTTCCTACCTCTACATCCCTTATGAGATTTTCTATCATCTCCTTTGCCGCGTCTATGGCTGACTTGGAGGGTGCAGTGAGTGAAACCTTACCACCTTCAAGCACCCATACAGTAGTGCCTGTTTTTTCTTTTATTTCCTTGACGGTTTTACCACCCGGACCTATGATGAGCAAGGTTTTCTCTTCGGGTACCGTTATGATCTCTATCCTTGGTGCGTTGGGTGGTAGCTCTTTGCGTGGTTCTGGTATGGCTTGATACATCTTTTCTAAGATATAAAGTCTTCCTGCTTTTGCCTGCATTAGAGCTTCTTTCATTATCTCCTTTTGGAGTCCTTTTATCTTTATGTCCATCTGTACACTGGTAATACCATCCTTTGTGCCAGCTACTTTGAAATCCATATCTCCAAGCTGGTCCTCATCCCCCAATATGTCCGAAAGGATCACATAACTATCGCCCTGCATTATAAGACCCATAGCTATGCCCGCTATGTGCTTTTTTATGGGCACACCCGCATCAAAAAGAGCTAAGGAAGCTGCACACACAGTAGCCATAGATGTGGAACCATTAGACTCAAGTATGTTAGACACCACCCTTATAATGTAGGGGAATTCTTCTTCTGACGGTATTAGAGGTTCTATAGCCCTTTCCGCTAAAGCTCCATGTCCTATCTCCCTCCTCCTTGGAGGACCCCACGGTCTTGCCTCTCCTGTGGAAAAGGGAGGAAAGTTGTAGTGTAGCATAAACCTTTTAAATACTTCTCCCTCGTAGATGCTTTCTACCAGCTGAGCTTCTTGTGGAGAACCAAGCGTAACCGTTGCGAAGGCTTGTGTCTGCCCCCTTGTGAATATAGCACTTCCATGAGGTCTTTCAAAGGGTCTTATCTCTATGCTAATAGGTCTTATATCTTGTGGTTTTCTTCCGTCTATTCTTACACCTTGTTTTAACACCCTTTCTCTCATCAACCTGCTTACGAGCTTTTTGTAATGGTAGGATACTTTGAAGCTCAAATCTTGGGGTATTTGATGGACATCCATGAATTCCTTTAAGATGGTAGATGTCCTTTCCTTTCTCTGCCTTTTGTCTTGTATTTCAAAGGTTTCAAGTAAAGGCTTAGTGCAGTATTCTTCCAAAAGTTTTTTTATGTCTTCTGGTAGCTCAATTCCCTCAAAGGTCATCTTTTCTACGCCTACTTTGTTCCTTAGCTCTTCTTGAGCTGATATGAGTGATTGACCTACCTCAAGACCAAAGTAGAGAGCATTGGCAAAGGTCTCTTCGTCTACTTCCTTTGCACCACCTTCTACCATCACTATACTGTCTTTGCTGACCGCCAAAAGAATTTCCATGTCCGCCTTTTGTCTCTCTTCGTAAGTGGGATTTGCAACGAACTTCCCTTCTACCCTACAAACCCTAAGCCCTGCTATAGGACCATCAAAGGGTATCCTTGATATGTGAAGAGCAGCGGATGCACCTGTTATGGCAAGCGCATCGGGATCATACTTGTCATCTGCAGACAGAGTAAGAGCGGTTATAACCACATCGTGAAAAAACCCTTCTGGGAAAAGAGGTCTTATAGGTCTGTCTATCACCCTTGAAACGAGGATCTCCCTTTCTGTGGGCTTACCTTCGCGTTTTACAAAACCTCCAGGAATTTTGCCCCACGCAGAAGCCTGCTCTCTGTAATCAACAGAAAGAGGCATAAAGTCTATTTCTTGCTGTGGCTCTTCGGAAACTACTGCAGTAACTAATACCGCAGTCCCTCCTTGTCTTACAACTACCGCTCCATCTGATAACTTGGCATAATGACCTGTTTCTATAATCAGCGGGTCCTTGTCTTCCCCTATCTTAGCGATAACCCTCTGCATCATCTTACCTTTAGACCAAGCTTTTGGACTACCTCCAAATACCTTCTGTAGTCAGTAGCTTTAAGGTACTCTAAGTGTCTCCTCCTTGCGTGTATCATGGCAATGAGCCCTCTCCTTGAATGGACATCCTTTTTGTTTTTCTTCAGGTGTTCTGTCAGCCTGTTTATTCTCTCGGTAAGTACTGCTATCTGCACTTCCGGAGAACCCGTGTCTTTTTCGTGCCTCTGAAAGCTCTTTATGATCTCTTGCTTCTTTTCTTTTGGCAGTGCCATCCTTTACCTCCTTCAAACTTA
>JAPYWJ010000028.1 GCA_028276405.1 Hydrogenobacter sp. | reverse complement strand
AGTAATTGTCATAAAGTTCAAGCAAATGTTTTTCCTCAATAAGTGTTCTGTAGGTATGGTATGTATCAGAAAAAATTTCAACTTTTGGAACATCTCTGTATGGAATTTCTTTCTTTGCTAAGCTACGGATATAGTCCTCTTTAAAGCCCAGCCAAAAAAGTTCTAACTTTGTAGTCCTTATGTACTCCTGAGCTTGCAGGTAGGGTGGAGAAGTTATTAGAATATTCACAGGCTCTTCTAAGTCCTCCTCCAGAACATCAACACCTGCCTTTACCTTGCAATTTACCTTTTTGGGATTCAGGCTTTGATACTCCTTTAGCTTTTGCTGTAAATTTCCAAGTTCCTTTTCGAGTAGGCTATAAAATAGTGCTTTGTAGTCTTCCTTTAACAGCTTTTCAACCTTCCCTTTGGCATATTTTGACTTGTAAAGTTTGTGAACCTTTTCGTCTGCATAAGAGAAATATTTTGTAAGCTTTAGAAGGGGAATTAGTAGAAGTTTTTTAGTGTATTCGTCCGCATCTTTGTGATAGAAGCCCCAAGCCTTAGAGAGAAGTGAAATAAACTCCACTGGATGCCAGTATTCAAGGTTAGACCAGTCTGGAATAAACTCTTGAGAGTGAGCTTTGATTTTATCAACCAAGCTTTTGTCTAAAGGTTTAGGCTCTATCTCACAAAGGGAGTGAAAATATTCAAGCAGTGGGTTTAAGTCCCAGAGTTCATACTCAAGCCCATAAAGCCGTGCAGTATAGCCCACCGTTCCAAAGCCCGCAAAGGGGTCAAAAACCTTCATGCCTTTTTTAGCATAGTTTTCCATCACAAAGGCAGGCACCTGTGAGATGAACTTTGCAGGATACTTGTAAAGGGAAAACACCCCAAAGTTAGAACTTGGGATTTTTAAAACCGCTTTTCGGAGAATTATTTCGTGCTCTACATAGTTTCTCTCCCGGTCCTCCATATACCTTTCAACATAAATTGTCAACTGTTTTTCACCTCCTCATCATAAACATTGTTATTTTAACCTAAATTTGTCTAAATTTTCAGAAAAATAAAGGCTTAATATTCTTAAAATTTTAGCTAAAATAGCTTAAGCTTCTGCCTTGACCAACCTTGAAATATTATAAGAAAAAATAGCCATAAGGATTTTCAAAACAAAACCTTTAAAACTTACAGCTCTAACTTTTCCATCAAGATTACACCCTTCAGATAGTCTGAATTCTATCCTCTCGTCCTTTAGCTGATCCTCAAATTCGTAGTTCTTATACCCCCTATTACCTATCAACTCATCCCCTTCGATCAATTTGCTGTTTGGTATTCTTATGTTCTCATATGATTTTGAGGATATCAACTTTTCAGCTTCGTAATGGTATAAATGACAATAAAGGAGTCGAACTATCTTAAATTTTAAAATTTTCGAACGATATCCTATAGTTTGTAATAAATAATTCTCTGCCTTTCCTCGCAGTTTTCCGCTTATAGTTATTCATCCCATACTGGAGTTCCCAGGGATATATGTACGCAAAACTGAATAACTCTCGTACTTCTGTGCAGTCATCGTAAGTTATCAACCACAAATGTTTACATTTTTTCATATTAGCAGCAAATCTTTCATGATCAAAGCTTAAATGTAAGTTCCCGTTTTTACCATATAATTTTGATTTTGCTGTGCTATAATAGGGAGGGTCTAAAAAGATAAATACGCCCTCTCCATCTTCAAATAGCGGTTTTTCATAATCACCATGAGTAATCTCGAAGTCCTTGATAATCTCAGACGCTCTTTTTAGCTTTTCAATTGCACTATTGGTGAACCTTTTTTCAAAAGCTTGTTGAGAATATCCTCCCGAGTCTACAGTCCCAGAAAAAGTTATTCTATTTAACACAAAAAACCTGACCGCCCTTTCAAATTCATTACCACCATTTTTAGTCGTAAATTCATTATAAAGTTTTCTTCCGTCTTTGTAAGTTTCTTTTATTTTTCTCACTTCCTTAATTAACTCATCAGGATTATCCCGTAATGTTTTCCAAAAGCATATCAAATCATAATTCAAATCATTTATTTTTACCTTTACATTTGGGAAAAGTTGTTTTACCACTAAAGAAACTGAACCGCCACCAACCATTGGTTCTCTAAACTCCTTTATATTAGCTGGTATATTAGCTATAATCTTTTCTACAGCTTTTGATTTACCTCCCGGATATCTTAGAACATTTTTCACTATATTCATTGCACTCTTTCTATTATAACTTTGAATTTATTCTCTTCCGCTTCCTTTAATAGAGTGTCATAATAATTTGGAAATCCATAAATATCTCCCTTAGTCGTAAGTTTAAGTATAGGAATAGGTATAAATTCCTCATTGTTATAATAAACTTTTTTAAGGTTTGTATACAATATCATTTTTAGAAGACCGTCCTTTACATCACTGAGGCTGGGATATCCACTTGCACTATGCTTCCCTTCAATCAAATACAATTCATTACCTTGAATCTCAACCTCATCACATGTAAAATAATAATACCCTCCTATATAGTTTTTTATTGTAATCAAACCTTTGGTACCCTTCAATGATTCCTTAGGTTGTACCGTAATGCTTTCTCTTCTTTGAGCTTTATATGATAGTTCTCTAGAAAGCTTCATAAATTCTTCCTTTTCTTTATATAATTCTTCAATTCTTTGCTGAGCAGCTTCCATAGAATGCATTTCTACTCCTAAATTTTTGGATATTCTATTATAAGAATCAAAAGCTAAACTAGCTATTTGATATATTTTATCTATTTGCTCAAGATTCCAGTGTAAAGCATCGGATTGGTATGACAATAATCTACTAATTTCGCTTTTTATATAGTTAGTATCAAATTTTTGATTGGTAATTTTATTTGCATACTTTGGATTTCGAACTGCTTCAACATAATAGCCTATAATTACATAAATCCCCAACAAACTCATTAATGATATAGCATCCCACTGTAAAAAGTCTCTATCACCATCTTTACCTTCATCCTTCATTATAGGGATTATAGTGATCTTTCTGCCTGAAAAACTTAAAGTATCATATACTCTCGCATAAGGATAAGATCTTGTCCTTTTAGGTGACACCCATCTACTTACTGCTATTCTGTTTTCTTTATCAATTTCAAGAATAAAGCTGCCACTTTTGGACAACGCTTTATCAAACTTTTCAATATCATATTGTACCAGAGTGTTACACAAGAAAGGTTTATACTTTATTCCTGTTATTTCCCCATATATTTGCATGTTATTTCCTCCTGTTTCTAGCTAGTTTTTCTTACAATTTCTTGCTTTCCTTTAACTGATCATAACCGAGGATGTCAATTTTTTAGCTCCTAACCATTAACCAGTCCATGGATGCTAAAAGTTGACATCTTCCTTGACAAGTTCCTATAATGGTGGTATGGAAAAAGTATTTATTTACGATACCACCTTAAGGGATGGTTCACAGGCTGAAGGTATAAATTTTTCTGTAGAAGATAAGCTTCGCATACTTGAAAAACTTGATGAGTTTGGAGTGCATTATGCGGAGTGTGGATGGCCAGGAGCCAATCCCAAAGACACCATTCTCTTTGAGAGGTTAAAGAAGATAAAAACCAAAAACATAAAGGTGGTAGCTTTTGGGTCCACCAGAAAAGCTGGGAAGAAAGTTCGTGAAGATCAGCAAGTAGAAAATCTTTTAAGGTCTGGCGCGCGAGCCATCACTGTGTTTGGTAAAAGCTGGGACTTTCATGTCACTCATGCTATGGGAACAAGCCTTGAAGAGAATCTTGACATGGTTTACGAAACAGTAAGATACTTAAAAGAATATGTGGAAGAGGTGATCTTTGATGCAGAACACTTCTTTGATGGGTACAAAAACAATCCAGAATATGCACTGTCAGTGCTTAAATCTGCTCTTGAAGGTGGTGCAGATTGGATAGTTTTGTGTGATACAAACGGAGGAAGTCTACCCAATGAGGTTTACGAGATAACCAAGGTGGTTAAGGCATCTTTCCCCCAAGCACGCATAGGTATACACGCTCACAATGACTCGGATACAGCTGTTGCCAACTCTTTGATGGCTGTATTGGCAGGAGCAAGACAGGTGCATGGCACCATAAACGGTATAGGAGAAAGGACAGGGAATGCCAATTTATGCTCCATAATACCAAACCTTCAACTAAAGCTCGGTTTTGAGGTTATACCTTCGGAAAATCTCAAAAAACTAACGGAACTTGCCCACTTTGTATCGGAAGTTTCCAACATACCTATTCCCAAAAACATGCCTTATGTAGGAGAAAGTGCCTTTACCCACAAAGCAGGTGTTCATGCCTCTGCTGTGATGAAAAGGTCAGAAACTTACGAACATATAGACCCATACTTGGTAGGCAACAGAAGAAAAGTGACCGTTTCAGACCTTTCTGGCAGGAGTAACATACTTTACAAGCTTAAAGAGATGGGCATTCAGGTAGATGAAAAGTCTCCAGAACTCGTCAAGCTTGTTGAAAGGATAAAGGAGCTTGAAAAAGAAGGCTATCACTTTGAAGCAGCAGAGGCATCTTTTGAGCTACTGTGCAAAAGGCACTTTGGACTTGTCAAAAACTATTTTGATCTTGATGCCTATCGCGTGCTTATAGCAAGAAGAAGTACAGATGTATTACCCATATCTGAAGCTACTGTAAGACTTTATGTAGGAGATATAAAGCAGCACACAGCAGCGCTTGGCAATGGACCTGTAAGCGCCCTGGACAGATCTCTCAGAAAAGCTTTGGAAGAGTTCTATCCTAATCTCAAAGAGGTACAGCTCATAGACTACAAAGTGAGGATAGTTAATGAGTCGGAAGGAACATCTGCTAAAGTAAGGGTGCTTATAGAATCTACAGACGGAAGAAGGAAGTGGGGCACTGTGGGTGTTTCTGAAAACATAATAGAAGCTTCTTGGATAGCTCTTACGGACAGCTTGATATACAAACTCCTAAAAGATGAAGAAGAGGGTATAATTTAATCTATGAGGAAAGGGATCATCCTCTCTTCCGTATTTCTTCTATCCATGGCAGAACCCGTTAAGGTAAATACACATTTACTCGTTAAAGTGGTGGACAAGGAAGGGATCACTCATCAACTTAAAGGTATAAGCTGTAATGGAAGAACTTACCTAAAAATAAAGGAAGGAAGCGTTGATTACGCGGTGCCTTTTGAAGATATTAGGCACATAAGAGTGCTTTCTCAAAAAGAAGATGGTCTTGAGGTGGATATGGAGCTCAAAGGAGGCTTAAAGAAACACGCAAGATTGGACCTAGGGACATACTGCACATCCATATCAGAACTGGGCAAAGCAAACTTTTACATAAGAGATGTAAGGGATATTTTTATAGAGAAAGGAGATGGAAAATGAAGAGAGCTAAATTTTTAGGCTTACTGTTTATTACCTTTAGTGCGGGTTTCTTACTGGGTATAGCGGGTGGTGCTCCCAAGGACAGGGCTGGTGAAGATGATTATAAATACTTTAGGCTTTTTACGGATGTGTTTAAAATCGTGAAGGAGAATTATGTGGAGAATGTGAGCACAAAAGACCTAATTTATGGTGCGCTGAGTGGTATGATGAAGTCCTTAGACCCATTTTCCGCCTTCTTTACACCTGAGCAATACAGGGAGTTCAAAGAAGAAACGGAGGGTGAGTTTGGTGGTGTAGGTATAGAGATAAGTATGGAAAAAGGAAGGCCCGTTGTGGTAGCACCCATAGAAGGTACACCTGCCTATAGAGCAGGCATTAGGCCTGGAGACATAATAATTGAGATAAACGGTGAGGACACATCCAACATGATGCTTACTGATGTGGTGCAGAAGATAAGGGGAAAGCCCGGCACAAAGGTGAACTTGACTATAATAAGGAAAGGTAGTGATAAACCTCTCAAGTTTGAGCTTGAAAGAAGTCTCATAAAGATAGAGAGCGTCAAGTGGACAAAAATAGATGATGTAGGTTATATAAGACTTGTGCAGTTCAACGATGGCGCAGGTGATCAGATGGAAAAAGCCATAAAGAGCCTTCTTTCTCAGAACATAAAAGGACTTATCCTTGACCTAAGGAACGACCCGGGAGGACTTTTAACTGAAGCGGTAAATGTTGCGGAACTTTTTATTCCCGAAGGTAAGCTCATAGTATACACCAAGTCAAGGGATGGCGAAATAAGTAAGTACTTCTCAAAGAGAAAGCCCATCTTACCAGAAAACATGCCTTTAGTAGTTTTGATAAACAAGGGTTCCGCCAGCGCATCCGAGATAGTCACGGGTGCTCTTCAAGATTACAAAAGGGCTATAATAGTGGGAGAGAAAAGTTACGGTAAGGCATCTGTACAAAACATTATGCCTCTTGAAGATGGTTCTGCTATAAAGCTCACTATAGCATACTACTACACACCTCTTGGAAGACTCATACACAAAAAAGGGATAACACCAGATGTGCAAGTGAGCATGGACGAAAAGGAGGAAGAAAAGCTCCAAGAAACCATAAGAGAAAAGAGGATGCAAGGGGATCACCAAAAGCTCATAATTTTGCCTGACCTTGATCCACAGTTGAGGAAAGCTATTGAGATAATACACAAAGGGCAAGCTATAAAGAAAGCCGCATGATAACCCTTGCCATAGAGACTTCGTGCGACGAGACAGCCCTTGCCCTTTTTTCCTCAGAGAGGGGTATAGTGAGCGATATACTGCTATCTCAAACTGTACATTCAGACTTTGGAGGTGTGGTACCTGAGCTTTCAGCAAGAGAACACACAAGGAACATACTCCCTCTGTTTGATAGACTTCTGAAAAGCATCAGTTTTGACATATCCCAGATAGATTTTATATCTTTTACGCTCACTCCCGGACTTATTCTGTCTTTGGTGGTAGGTGTTGCCTTTGCCAAATCTCTGGCTTACGCTCTTGGAAAACCTATAGTGCCTGTACACCACCTTGAAGGGCACATATACTCCGTCTTCTTAGAAAGACCCGTGGAATACCCTTTTATTTCCCTTGTGGTATCTGGTGGACACACGGACATTTACCTTGTTGAAGACTTTGGCAAGTATATCTTCTTGGGTGGAACTCTTGATGACGCTGTAGGAGAAAGCTACGACAAGGTGGCGAAACTCATGGGGCTTGGCTACCCAGGAGGACCCATCATAGACAAGCTTGCCCAAAAGGGAAAACCTTCTTACCAGCTACCCAGACCTATGATAAAAAGCTCAGACCTCAATATGTCCTTCAGCGGTCTAAAAACTGCAGTTAAACAGATAGTAGAAGCGGGGAGATACTCACCGGAAGATCTTGCTTGCTCTTTCCAACAGGCGGTAGTGGACATTTTGGAAACAAAGGTTATAAAAAGTGTAGAGATGACGGGTGTAAAGCGCGTGGTTGTAGTAGGTGGAGTATCTGCCAACTCAGAGCTCAGAAAAAGGTTTAGCAAGCTTGAAAGCCTTGGCTATGAAGTTTACCTTCCTCATCCTAAGTTTTCCACAGACAATGCATGTATGATAGCGTATGCAGGCATACAGAGGTTTAAAAAAGGTATCACCGCACCTCTTGATATAAACCCAGAACCTAACATACCTTTAGAGGTCTTTGGAAAAGAGTGGAGCTAACTGCAAAGCCTTTTGGAATATCTCTTTATCCCCCTTGTATTTCAGGAGCGTCTGTACCTCCTCAACAGGAAAGAATTTTGCATCTTGAACTTCCCAGGATGCTTTTGGTTCTCCTTCCTTGTACTTCATCAAAAAGTAAACTACCTTCTTTTTGACCCTTTTACCATCTTTTGTATAAAAGTACTCAACTTCCCCTATTTTTTGAAGCACCTCACCTTTTACTCCCGTTTCCTCCTGTACTTCTCTGACAGCAGTATCTTTGGGGTCTTCTCCTTCCTCTACCATACCTTTAGGAAAAGTCCAAACGCCAGATGGATTCTTTATAAGAAGCACCTGATACCCTTTTAAGAGAACACCACCTGAGGAAAACTCCTGCATCTATATGATAAAATATAAGCAAGGAGGAAAAAGCTATGCAACAAGAGAAGAAAAAAGGTGCCAAGAAGGAATTGGAAAAATCCAACGAGGGTCAAGAGTAGCAAAAGAAAGAGCAGTAAGTTATGAACTACTGGCGTGGTGTAATACACAAATACAGAGAGTTTTTACCAGTTTCTGAAAACACACCTGTGATAACTTTGTGTGAAGGTAATACACCGCTCATACATGCGGAAAATCTTGCAAAAGTCATAGGCTTTAAAGGTGATATATTTCTCAAATACGAAGGGCTGAATCCAACAGGCTCTTTTAAAGACAGAGGTATGACCTTAGCCATATCTAAAGCTGTAGAAAGCGGTAAAAAGGCTGTCATATGTGCATCTACAGGAAACACCTCTGCTTCTGCCGCTGCTTATGCTGCAAAAGCCGGTCTAAGAGCCTATGTTATCCTTCCAAAGGGTGCAGTAGCCTTGGGTAAACTTTCTCAAGCGGTCATATATGGTGCCAAGGTGATAGCTCTGCAAGGGAATTTTGATGATGCCTTATACATGGTTAGGAAGATAGGAGAACTTCTACCTGTTGAGATTGTCAATTCAGTAAATCCTTTTCGTATAGAAGGGCAAAAAACCGCTTCCTTTGAGGTGTGCGACGCTTTGGGTGATGCTCCAGATTACCACTTTATACCTGTTGGAAATGCAGGAAATATAACCGCATACTGGAAAGGCTACAAGGAGTATTTTAAACACGGTAAGATCAAAAAGCTTCCCAGAATGATGGGATGGCAAGCAGAAGGGGCAGCCCCCATAGTGAAAGGTTATGTGATAAAAAACCCTCAAACCATTGCTACCGCTATAAAGATAGGAAACCCATACAGTTGGCAACATGCTCTTGAGGCTTCCAATGAGTCTGGTGGAAGAATAGATGCGGTCAGCGATGAAGAGATACTAAACGCTTATAAACTTGTAGCTTCAAAGGAAGGTATATTCTGTGAGCCAGCTTCTGCAGCGTGCATAGCCGGACTTATAAAACTCACCAGAGAAGGCTTCTTTAAAGGAGGGGAGACGGTGGTGTGTACCCTTACGGGAAACGGTCTTAAAGACCCAAACACAGCTATGAGCGTGTGTGAAGAGCCTATAACCCTTCCACCCGATTTGGATAAAATCATAAAAATTATAGAACTATGATGGTGGTAAAAGCCAACAAGACAGGACTGCGTAAAGCGGTTAAAGTATTAAAGGAAGGAGGAATAGTCTTCTGTCCAACGGACACCATATACGGGCTTGTAGCAGATGCTACGAATGCAGAAGCGGTAGAAAGACTTTACTCCATAAGAAGACCATCAGGAAGACCTTTTATAATGCTCATTCCAGATTTGGACATACTTGAGTATTTAGACCTGTATGCAGACAGAAAATACTGGGACTTGCTTTATACACATGCCACCGTGATCTTTTACAAAAAAACCTCCTTTCCCCTATATCTCACAAGGGGAAAAAAGAGCATAGCCATAAGACTGCCAAAAGAGGACAGCTTTGTAATGGAGCTTATGCAAGAGTTAGAAACACCTCTCGTAGCACCCAGCGCTAACCCAGAAGGGAAGGATCCGGCTGTTGATATAAGCATGGCGCAAGAATACTTTGGTAATAATATAGACCTGTATGTGGATGCAGGATACATAAAAGGAGAACCATCCACCATAGTTAGGCTTATAGGAAAAAAGAGCTTAAGGTTAGTAAGGGAAGGAAACATAAAGTTCAAGGACTTTCTTCAGCAGGCAAAACGCATCATAACCTGAAAGTAGCGCTATTTTTATAGCCCACCATACTTATTATAGCCTCAGCGAACTCTCTTATTTCTTTCTGCGCTCCTTCGTGCGTCCTTAGACTTATAAAGTTGTCTAAAGAGATTCTAGGGACAGTCCAATAAAACCTTGTGTGCATAAACTGTGGAAGAATGCCTCTGGCAAGCTCTTTGGCAACTCCCTTTTCTATCATGTTTTCGTAAAGGGTACGCAAGTCCTCTATATACCACTTTATCTTCTTCATAAACAGGGAGTTCCAAGGTTCATCTATCTTTTCGTCTGTTGACGCCTGTTTGTTTTTATCCGATTGTTTGCGCAAATAAGAAGGTATGTAAAAGGTAGGTTCGTAGCTAACATACCTTCTACTCACTTCGTTAAAAGAGCCAAATCTATGTCTGTGCCACTGTCTTGCAACAAAGAGAGGACACTCCACCACAAAAGTGTAATAATCCATCAAGGTTCCAAGTTCAAGCTTATCCACAAGCCCTATCCATCCTGAAGATGTTTCTACCTTCTGAGAAACATAGGAGCTATCTGTAGAGTAATCAGTCGGGGTTTCTCCTTTAATTACTGCGTAAGTTGTGGGTAAAAGCTCTCTCACTTTCTGTTTTACCGCGCGGGGGATGTGTTCAAAGGCGTTTATGAAGTTCCTCAGGTTTAGCCACACATAACCCCCTGCCCAATAAACTTGAAATACTGGGCTTTGCACTTTTTGAATAAGATCAATCCAATCTTTCTTATCACCTTCAAAAGCGACTATTACATGCTCAAAAGGGCTCGCATGCCTATGCTGAAAGAGATACTTTATGAGCTTTTTATCCCTGTCCATGTCCACCTTATCATCTTTGCCAAAGGATACCCTTGCGCACCTGACTATCCTTTGGTCAGAACCCATAATGTACGCTTCCATACCACCATTATAATCTGATGTTATAATTTAATTAACTAAAGAGGGCGATTAGCTCAGCGGTAGAGCGCCATCCTCACACGATGGAGGTCGGAGGTTCGAACCCTCCATCGCCCATTTTAGTTTTTGCGATGGCTACCAGAATGGCCAAGAGAAAATGTGAGCAAAAGTAATATAGCTACGCTTATACCCATGTCCGCAAGGTTAAAAGCTGGCCAAGAGAACTTACCGTAAGATAGGTATATAAAATCCCTGACATAGCCTAAAAAAAATCTATCATAGAAGTTTCCTATGGCACCACCGGCTACCATACCCATAAGGAGAGCGTTTGTTATATCTTTGCGTTTAACGGCATACAAAAAAGTGAGAACTAACGCTATCAATGGACTTAAAAGCACGAGAGGTAGTCTAATGATGTCTGGCGCGTTTGAGAAAATACCAAAAGCCACCCCTTTATTGTAAACTAGCACTAAGTGTAAAAAGGGCAGTAAACTCACTTCTCTGTTATGAAGATGGTGCTCTGCCAACTGTTTAGTTATTAAATCGCTTGATAAGATGAGAAAAAAGGTTATAAGGTATGCGACAAGGCTTTTTCTAAGGTGTTTTTCCATAGTTCCTCCAGCGGTTCTAACTTTTCCTCCATTACTGGCTCGTCGTAAAGCTCTATTCTTAATATCCCGTCATCCGTTGTCCTGCCTAAGAGCACCCAATCTATACCTTTCGCTTCTACCATGTCTTTAAAGGTTTCTGCATCTTCTTTTTTCACACTCACCACCACCCTCGTAGGATTTTCTGAAAATAAAAAGAAGTCAAGCCTTTCATCTGTATAGAGGTTTATGGTGGCACCTAAGGAAGTTCCAAAAAGGCATTCCAACAAGCACAGCATTAAACCACCCGTTGAAACATCATGAGCGGATAGTATGAGGTCTTCATTTATCAACCTGAGAAGTAAACCGTGCAGGGCTTTTTCTTTTTCAAGATTAACCTCCGGCACATCCCCCAAAACTTTACCGTGTATTCTCTTGAGAAACTCACTTCCGTCAACTTTTGAACCTCTTTTTAGATCTCCAATAAGAAATATGAGATGCCCATCTTCCTTAAACTTATGGTCTAAAAACTTTCTGTTTTCTACAACGCCTACAGCTACTACCACCGGGGTTGGGTATATGTTCCTCGCTGTTTTCTCATCAACGGTTTCGTTGTACAGAGATACATTTCCGCTCACTACGGGAACACCTAAGCTTTGACAAGCTTCTGCCATACCCTTTATGGCTTGTTCCAGTTGCCACATGATCTCTGGTCTTTCCGGATTACCAAAATTAAGACAGTCTGTGATGCCCACAGGCACCGCTCCCACACAAGCTAAGTTTCTGCAAGCTTCCGCTACTACAAACTTTCCACCTTCGTAAGGGTTTAAGTATACCATGCGAGAGTTTCCTTCCATAGTTATGGCGATGAGCCTTTCGCTTCTTATTTGGGGTCTTGCTGACCACTTGATGCGAAGCACTGCAGCGTCACCCCCAGGCTTTAAGACGGTGTTTGTACCTACCTGATAGTCATACTGGCTATAGACCCATTCTTTTGAGCATACATTGGGAGAAGAAAGAAGATTATATAAAGCTTCTTTGAGGTCCACATAAGGTAGTTGTTCCTGCTGGAACTTTCTTAGCTCTACCAAGTAAGAAGGTTCTGTTCTCTCTCTCATATAAACGGGTGCCTCTTCAACTATAAGACTCACTGGCAGTTCTGCTACAAGATTTCCGTTAAAGTAAGCCCTAAACTGACCATCATCGGTAAGCTTGCCCACCTGTGCACACTCTAAGTGATGACGCTTGGCTATGTTTTCTATATGTTTTACCTTCTCTTCTTGTGTTATCAAAAGCATCCTTTCCTGACTTTCAGAAAGGAGTATCTCATAAGGTTCCATGCCTTCCTCTCTAAGTGGGACTTGTTCAAGGTAAAGTTCTACACCCATACCAGATTTGTTAGCTACTTCTGAACTGGCACCTGCAAGCCCTGCTGCTCCTAAATCCTGTAAGCCTACCACCAGGTCTTTTTCAATGATTTCCATTAGCGCCTCTAAGAGCTTCTTGCCAAAGTAAGGGTCTCCCACCTGTACATGCGACCTTTTTGATTCCCTGTCTTGTGAAAACTCGCCCGAAGCCATCACCGCACCGTGCACACCATCTCTTCCTGTTGAAGAGCCTATAAGCACCAGCACCTGACCTGGCTCTCTTGCCCTTGATGTGTACATCTTACCTGCAGGCAAAACACCTAAACAGAAAGCATTAACAAGAGGATTAGTAATGTAGCACTCTTCAAAAAAGGTTTCACCGCATACTGTAGGCACGCCTATGGAATTTCCATATGCACTGATACCTTTGACCACACCTTTTACTAAATGCTTAGTTTTAGGGTCATCAAGAGGACCAAACCTCAGAGAATTGCCAAGAGCTATAGGTCTTGCACCCATAGAAAGCACATCCCTTATGATGCCTCCAACACCGGTTGCTGCACCGTTGAAAGGCTCTATGTAAGAAGGGTGGTTATGGCTTTCCACCTTAAAGGTTATCCACACGCTCTCGTCAAGTTTTATAACACCTGCGTTCTCACCAGGACCCTGAACCACCATTTCGGATTTTGTGGGAAACATCTTGAGAAATACCTTTGAAGACTTGTATGAACAGTGCTCTGACCACATGGCTCCCAAAATTCCAAGTTCCACATGGTTTGGTTCTCTTCCAAGTTTTTCCAATACGCGCTCGTATTCCTCTTTAGTAAGTCCATGAAGTCTGTACATTTCCATCATCACTAAAGGATTTTATCATAGGCTAACTTCAAATCTTCCAGGGCTATTTGTGTGCACAAACATATTAATACATTCAACAACGCACTTTCTGATGTTGTTTACTGCTCTTTTTGTGTAGTAAGCAATATGTGGGGTGATAATGACATTGTCAAAGGTATTTAGTTTTAATATTTTCAAACTCTTATCGCTTGAAATACCTTTCTCGTATTTGTTCAAAATAAGAATATCCTCATCTTCAAAAACATCAAGGGCTACTCCAGAAAGTTTTCCGTTCAAAAGGGCTCTGTATAAAGCGTCAGTATCAACAACCGCTCCTCTTGATGTGTTGATCAATATGGCGGAGTCCTTCATAAGAGATATTCTTTTTTCGTTTATAAGATGATGCGTTTGTGGCGTGTAAGGAACATGCAAAGAAACTATATCACTGACCTTAAGCAGCTCTTCTAAGGATTTATACTCCACCCCTAAGGATTTTAGCTCTTCGTTTTCTAGTATATCGTGTGCAATAACTTTACAACCCAGATGATACAGAAGTTTGGCAGTCCAGCTTCCTATTCTACCTGTTCCAACGATACCTGCAGTTAGCTCATCAAGGTCCGTCGCCAAAATTTCTGGTTCTTGGGAGTAATTTAGGTCAAGAGTCCTCTTTTGAACCTTCTTGATTTTTCTAGTTAAATTCAAAATCAGGCTTATGGTATGCATAGCTATAGATTTGGGAGAGTAAGCAGGCATGTGAGCCACTTTGATCCCTCTATCTTTACAGAACTTTAAATCGATGTGATCATAACCTGCTGAACGGGTAATTATCAACCTCAAATTCTCAAATTCAGATAGCACTTTGCCTGTAAGCTTATCAAAAACAAAAACACAAAGAATGTGAGCTTCTTTAATCTCTTTTAGATCAATCTCTTCTATTCGTTTCTTAAAAAACTTACTTTCATACTCTTTCAGATGGTCTTTGTAAAACTCGAGATCTTCATCATTAACGCCGGTAAAAGCTATCTTCCATTTAACCATCTGTTTGCCCAAAAACCTTTTTGTATATGTGGTCCATGTTTCTTAGAAAACTCCTTGGGTCTGTTGCGGACTCTATGTCTTGCATGCTCAGTAGGAGCTTTGCTTCCTCATCAAGAAGTAGTGCTTCTTTAAAAGGTATACCTTCTTGCCAACTTTTCATGGCACACCTTTGAACTATGTTGTAAGCCCTGTCTCTTGCAATGCCTTTTTCCATGAGCATTACCAATACCTTTGAAGACGCGTAAAGTCCATAAGATAGTTCCATGTTTTTCAGCATTCTATCTTTGTTTATCACAAGACCCTTTAGTATCTCTAAAAACAGGTTTAGCATGTAGTCAAGGGCTATGGTACTATCAGGGATTATTATCCTCTCTGCAGAAGAGTGGGATATGTCTCTTTCGTGCCAAAGCACCATGTTCTCAAGAGCTACTAAAAGGTTAGCCCTTAGTACCCTTGCAAGACCGCATATGCGTTCCGAGTGTATGGGATTCTTTTTGTGAGGCATGGCAGAAGACCCTCTTTGACCTTCTGTGAAAGGCTCCTGAAGTTCTAAAACCTCAGTCCTCTGCAAGTGTCTTATTTCTGTGGCAAACTTCTCTAGGGATGTAGCACAGCAAGCGATAGCATACATAAGGTCTGCGTGCCTGTCCCTGTGTACTATCTGTGTGCTTGCAGGCTCCACATTTAGTCCCAACTTTTCAAGAGCTATTTCTTCGACCTTTGGGTCCAGGTTTGAGTATGTTCCTACAGCACCAGAAAGCTTACCGTAAGAAATACTCTCATAAGCTCTCATGAGCCTCTCTCTGTTTCTCCTCATTTCGTCATACCATACAGCAAACTTTATACCAAGAGTTATGGGTTCCGCATGTACACCGTGCGTCCTTCCCATCATGAGGGTGTGTTTATGTTCAAAAGAAAGCTTTTTTAATTCTTCAAGCACAAGGTCAACATCTTTAAGAATTATTTGCATGGCTTCCCTCATCTGCAATGCAAGAGCGGTATCTACCACATCGGAAGATGTAAGACCCATGTGGAAGTAGTGAGAATAAGAGGGAATCTGTTGGGATATAGCAGATATGAAGGCAAGCACATCGTGTTTGTAAAGCCTTTCATACTCTTTTATCCTTTGTACTACCTCCTCGTTTATAAAGGTTCTCTTCTTTATCTCTTCAAAGGCTTCATTTGGTATCTTACCTAACTTATTCCACGCACCACATACTGCAAGCTCCACCTGTAGCCATTTTTTAAACTTGTTTACCTCTGACCATACTTTTCCTATCTCTTCCCTTGTGTAGCGTTCTATCATGTACAGACTATTTTATTACGCTTTTTTTATTTTGCGTTAAATTCTTATCTATGTGCGGTATATTTGGAATTTTTAATGTGGAGCAGGCACAAAAGTACGCTTTTTACGGCATATACGCTTTGCAACATAGGGGACAAGAGAGCGTAGGCATAGCGGTTTCTGATTATGAAAAGATAAGCGCGGTTAAAAAAATGGGTCTTGTTTTGGAGTCTATAAGTGCCAAGGATATGGAGACACTAAACGGGAGTATCGCTATAGCCCATGTAAGGTACTCAACCGCTGGGGACATGGGGTCTGCAAACGCTCAACCTCTTTTGAGGGACACATCTTTGGGTCAAGTGGCACTGGTTCATAATGGAAACTTGGTAAACTATAACACCTTAAAAGCTCATCTTCAAGAAAAAGGCATAAATCTGTATCACACTTCAGACAGTGAGCTTTTGCTTGCTCTTCTTGATGCAGGTGAGTATGTGCCCCATCACATAAAGCTTCATCCCGAAGACACCATACTAATACCTAAGGTCTTTTACGCCCTTAGCAAGGTAAGAGGTGCCTACAGTGTCATATACATGTTCAAAGACAGGTTAATAGTTGCAAGAGATGCTTTTGGCTTTAGACCTCTTCTTGTAGGCAGGCTAAAAAACGCTTTACTTTTTGCATCCGAAAGCTGTTCTTTTGACATCTTGGGAGCTCAGCTTTGGAGAGAAGTAAAGCCCGGTGAGGTGATAGTAGTAGATAAAAAGGGTATAAGAAGCTACCAACTCTTTAAACAGGAAAAAAAAGCCATGTGCATATTTGAATTTGTGTATTTTGCAAAGCCAGAAACTTACCTGTTTGGAGATTGGGTCTACAAAGTGAGAAAAGCCATGGGCATTGCTCTTGCTAAAGAAGATGACATAAGTGCGGACATAGTGGTACCCGTACCTGATTCTGGCTTAGTACCTGCCATAGGCTACTCTCAGGAAAAGGGTATCCCTTTTGAGTTAGGCATCATAAGAAATCACTATGTGGGAAGGAGCTTTATAGAGCCTACACAAGAGTTAAGAGACATAAAAGTTCTTATGAAGCTAAACCCCAACAGGGCTGTGCTTGAAGGTAAAAGGGTTGTAGTTATAGATGACTCCTTAGTAAGGGGTACCACTTCAAAGAAGATAGTTAGCATGTTAAGACAAGCAGGTGCAAAAGAGATACATCTCAGGATAGCTTCTCCTCCAGTTGTAGGTCCTTGTTATTATGGTATTGACACACCTACAAAAGAGGAACTCATAGCCAACAGGTTTACCAGAGAAGAAATACAAAAGTTCATAGGCGCAGACTCTTTAAAGTATCTCTCCTTAGAGGGTTTAAAAGCTTGCGTAAAAGATGCAAGTGAATTCTGCGATGCGTGTTTTAGCGGTGTTTACCCTGTTGCTTATGAAGATACTGCGCTTCGTATACGCTGAACAGTTTCGATCACCATCTGTAGAGAGTTTAAGGGTAGCATGTTGGGACCGTCGGAGAGAGCACTGTTTGGGTCTGGATGGGTTTCCATAAATATACCATTACAACCTACCGCAACCGCTGCGCGTATTAAAGGCAATACAAATTCCCTCTGACCAGAGGACCTATCACCCCCACCACCCGGAAGCTGTACGCTGTGCGTGGCATCAAAGATCACCTTTGTGAATTCTGACATGATAACCAAACTTCTAAAATCTACTACCAAATTGTTATAGCCAAAGGAGGTCCCCCTCTCTGTTATGTAGTAATCCACAGCCCCAGCATGTTTGAGCTTTTCCACTATGTTCTTGGCATCCCAAGGTGCTAAAAACTGTCCCTTCTTTACATTCACGGGTTTCCCAGTCTGCGCTGACTTTACCAGAAGGTCTGTCTGCCTGCTTAGGAATGCGGGTATCTGTATTATATCCACTATCTGCGCAACGGGTTCTACCTGCCAAGTTTCGTGTACATCCGTGGTGATCCTCAATCCCAGCTCCTCCTTTACCTTTTGGAGTATTTTTAGACCTCTCTCAAGTCCCGGACCCCTGTAGGACCTTATTGAAGACCTATTTGCCTTGTCAAAAGAAGACTTAAATACAAAAGAAAATTCAGGGTAAATCTCAGAAAGGCGCTTTAATTCCTCAGCAACCTGAAAAACTACCTTCTCATTCTCTATCACACAGGGACCAGCTATTATCATCATGCTAAATTCACTCACAGAGGTAATTTGTACTTATCTTGCGTCATAAGGTCAACACCCACCTCAAGGTTTTCAAGCCATTCAAGAAACTTGTTTACCATCTCTCTTCCTTTAAATATAGCTCCATGCTGAGGGGCTATCGTCTCAATATCAAGCTGTCTTACCATGTTTACCCAAAGCTTTAGGATCTTTCCGCTTGCCATATACCTTTTGTGGAATCCTTCCATATACTTTATGTGCGCCTCGAAGTCCTCCACAAAAAAGTAATCCTGTCCCAAAGAAGCACCTAAGTCTCCAGAAAAGAGGATCTTTGAACATGTGTCGTACACATGAAAATTACCCGGGGAGTGTAAAAAATGAGCTGGCAATACTAGAAGTTCACAGCCGTTTAGGTTTAGCTTGGTGCCACCGTCATCTATAGGAATGACTCTTTCCTCCAGTTGAGGGTCAAGACCGAAGTGAGGTAGGAATCTAGTCCAAAGCTTGGATATGTAAGCGTAAGCTTTTGTTGTCATAAGCCAACCGTTTATGGAAGCTACTATGTCAGGATCTTGGTGAGACAAAAGTATGTACTTTATGTTTCCTGTAGGTATAAGTATGGATATGTCCGAAAGAAGCTTGGGAAACACCTTGTGTCCTCCGGGATCCAACAGCATGCCTTCACCCTTGTGTATTATAAGGTACTGATTTGCCTGCACTGCGCTTGCAGGTGTAAGTTCTTCGTAGAAAGCTACTTTGTGGTCTTGAGTGTTAAAGATCAGCTTGGCGGTCATTGCGCACCTCCTGT
>JAPYWJ010000005.1 GCA_028276405.1 Hydrogenobacter sp. | reverse complement strand
TCTCAATAGCTAAATCTACTACTTTGTGTGCCAATATCCATTCCTCATTGTCTTTGCTATTTTTGGAGAGTTCCAAAAGGTGATGTAAGTTGATAGTCTGATAGCTTACTAATTCTCCAGTTTTTGATACCTCTGCTATGGCTAAGTGGATGGGTGATGCGTTTGTGTCTATGGCTATTACTCCCTTCTCTTTTGTGTGTTTCACTTTAGGCGTTGGAAGTTCAAAGGATACAAAGCAGTAAATCTCTCTTTCTTTTAGCTTTACTTCTACCGTATATGGAAAGTATTTCTCACTTTTCCAGCTTTCTAAAAGCATAACCATAAAGGTTATCCACTTGTCTTTGCTGCTCTTAGGTTCTCTTAACACTTTGGCATAAATAAACTCTCTGTTTCCTGTGGTAATTCTCAGGTGTAGCTGTCCGTTTAGGTCTTCAAATCTCGTTAGTCTGTTTCCTTTGTCTGCCTTTGACCCAATGCTTATGAGTGTTCCCTGTCTTTGTTCTTTCCACTGCTTTCTAATTCCTTCCCTTGCTTTACCTTGAAGGTGATTTTTACAAAGCTTTTCAAAAAGTCTTTTGCTTCCAAAGACCACTACCACTGGTTTATCGGTGGGATACTGCTTAGCTTTGTATATGGCTGAGTCAATGTATTTTGTTGGCAATTCAGGAAATAGCTGTCTTAGTCTGTGGTATATTTGGGCGTGTGGGTTTTTTGTTTTTTCTTTTTCCAACTCCTTTAGTATGTTGTATGCAACCCGGATGGCGGAAGATTGCTTACGCATCAGCTTTATGAGTTTTTCTTTGTCTTCCTTTCTTAGTTCAAGCTTGAACTGTAGGCTAACAAACATCAGGGTTAGATTTTAGCTTTAAAACTTTTGTGTGTCAATGGGTTTGTATTTTTGGAACACCCTCAAGATCATATTGCCAAGCTTATACCTAAGAAAGATATTTATAAAATCATTTTCTTAAGGAGGTAAGGCATGCTTAGAGCAGAGTGGGTTGAGAGTAGAAAAAAGTTCAAGAATAAATCCCAGATGTATCTTGCAAGAGAAGGCATCATAACGGAAGAGATGAGGTATGTAGCTAAAAGGGAAGGTCTGCATCCTGAGTTTGTGCGTCAAGAGGTAGCCAGAGGTAGGATGATCATACCTGCTAACATCAACCACCTTCACTTAGAACCCATGTGCATAGGCATAAACTCAAGGGTAAAGGTTAATGCCAATATAGGAAACTCTGGGCTTGCATCGGACATACCCAACGAAATAGAAAAGGTAAGAGTTGCCATAAGATACGGTGCAGATACCATAATGGATCTATCCACAGGAGATGCCATAAAGGAGACGAGGGAAGCGGTCATAAAAGAGAGCACCGTTCCTGTTGGTACAGTACCCATATACGAAGCACTCAAAAGGGCAAAAGGGCATGTCAAGAACATGACTGTTGACCTCATACTGGATGTCATAGAAGAGCAGGCAGAACAAGGCGTGTCCTATATGACCATACATGCGGGAGTTCTAAAAGAGTTCCTACCTATGGTACAGCACAGGGTGATGGGTATAGTTTCAAGGGGCGGAGCCATAATGGCTCAATGGATGGTAGAGCACGGAAAACAAAACCCTCTGTATGAGCATTTTGACAAAATATGCGAGATATTCAAAAAGTACGATGTTTCCTTTTCCTTAGGAGACGGACTTAGGCCAGGTGCCATAGCTGATGCGTCGGATGATGCACAGCTTGCTGAACTAAAAGTTCTTGGAGAGCTCACAGAAAGGGCTTGGAGACACGGTGTGCAGGTTATGGTAGAAGGACCGGGACATGTACCCATGGATCAGATAGAGTTCAACATGAAATTGCAACAGAAGATTTGCCAAGAAGCACCCTTTTATGTACTCGGACCCTTAGTTATAGATGTGGCACCAGGATATGACCACATAGCATCTGCCATAGGTGCCGCTATGGCAGGTTGGTACGGTGCAGCCATGCTTTGCTATGTGACACCTAAGGAACATCTTGGACTTCCTAACTTAGAAGATGTTAAGCAAGGAGTGATAGCTTACAAGATCGCAGCTCATGCTGCTGATGTTGCCAAAAATTGGCCTGGAGCTCGGGAGTGGGACTTAGAAATGTCAAAAGCGCGCTTTGCCTTTGATTGGAACAGGCAGTTTGAGCTTGCCATAGACCCCCAAACTGCAAGAGCCTATCACGATGAGACATTACCACAAGAAGGCTACAAAACTGCCAAGTTCTGTTCCATGTGTGGTCCGGAGTTCTGTGCCTACAGAATATCCCAAAATGTGTCCGAAAAGATGCAAGAGGTGATACTCAAAGACAACTGGATAGCACCCTGACTTATAATTTAACTAAATGTTCTGTAGGATAAAGAGCGGTGGAGTGCTCGGGATAGATGGTTTTGAAGTAGATGTAGAGGTGGATGTATCTCTGGGCATTCCCCAGTTTAACATAGTGGGGCTTCCCGATAAAGCCATAAACGAAGCCAAAGACAGAGTTAGGTCTGCTCTCAAAAACATGGGCTACAACATGCCTGCGAAGAAGATAACAGTAAACCTATCACCATCTTATTTGAAGAAACAAGGAACTCTTTACGACCTTCCTATAGCGGTAGGCATACTGCAAACACAAGGAGTGATAAAGGTATCAGAAGATACTGTCATCTTAGGTGAGCTGTCTCTTGATGGAAAGATAAACAAGGTAAGCGGTGTTTTACCCATAGTGCTATCTTTAAAAGAAAAAGGCTATAAGAGGTTTTTTGTACCAGAAGGCAACGCTTTTGAGGGTGCAATAGTAAAAGGAGCGAAGGTTTACGGTTTTAGCACTCTGCAGGAGCTTGTGGAGTATCTAAAAGGCGAGATCTTAAAGTCTCCTGTGGAAGTAAATGTAGAAACGCTTTTAAAAGAGAACAAGGATTTTGATATAGACCTGAGTGACATTTACGGACAGGAGCTTGCCAAAAGGGCTATAGAGATAAGCTGTAGCGGAATGCACCACTTGTTACTTATTGGACCACCAGGGGTAGGTAAGAGCATGCTTGCGAAAAGAATGATAACCATAATGCCATCCCTTACTTTTGAAGAGGCTGTTGAGGTAACTAGAATCTACAGCGTTGCAGGTTTGCTTTCGGACCACATCATAAGAACAAGACCCTTTAGATCCCCACATCACACTGCATCTGATGTATCTCTTATAGGTGGGGGGACGGTACCTATACCGGGTGAGATAAGCTTAGCCCACAGAGGTATCCTCTTCCTTGATGAGATGACGGAGTTTAGCAAAAAAACCCTTGAGGCACTAAGACAACCCTTGGAGGACGGATATGTAAACATAACAAGAGCTAACGCAAAAGTTAGATTTCCATCTGAGTTTCTTTTAGTAGGTGCCATAAACCCCTGTCCATGCGGAAACTATTCAAATCCCTACAAAGCCTGTAC
Organism: Hydrogenobacter sp.; assembly: GCA_028276405.1. Classification (GTDB taxonomy): domain Bacteria; phylum Aquificota; class Aquificia; order Aquificales; family Aquificaceae; genus Hydrogenobacter. The sequence continues at coordinate 61,489 of JAPYWJ010000005.1, read as the reverse complement.
TTGTAGTCCTGCCCAGATAAAAAACTATCAATCCAAGCTCTCAGGACCTATCCTTGATCGTATAGATATGAAGGTTTGGGTAGAACCAGTAGAGAAAGAAGAACTTTTAGGCACAAGGAAGGGAGAAAACTCTTCAGAGGTCAGAAAAAGGGTAGAAAGAGCCTTCCAAATACAGAGGGAAAGATTCAAAGGTAGTTCCACATTCTTCAACGGTATGATGAAGGAAAAGGAGATAGAAAAGTACTGTGTTCTGGATAGCGAAGCCAAAAGACTTTTAGAGCACGCTATGGACAGACTACATATTACTGGTAGGTCCTATATGAAAATTCTAAAGGTTTCAAGAACGGTAGCTGATTTAGAAGGAGAAGAGATTATAAGGGCGCATCATCTGTCTCAAGCTTTGCAGTTCAGAGTTGACGAAAGACTTCTCGTGTAAGCTAAAAGAGTTAGAAGCATACAGAGAAAAATACGGTGGAGTTGTAAAGGCAGAGGAGTATCTCCAAACACCTTTTTTATTCCTCTCCAGAAAAAAGAAGGTATTATATTTATTGTAGTGCTGAAATGTCAGGTGGTAAATACACAATAGCGGTAAATAAAGAGGCAAAGGCAGATTATGAGATAATAGAATCTTACGAAGCGGGTATAGTGCTTGAAGGTTCAGAGGTAAAAGCTTTAAGGAACAAACAAACTGTTTCCTTTAAAGACAGTTTCATAAGGATAGAGAAAGGAGAAGCTTGGCTTTACAATCTGTATATAGCATCATACAAACACGCCACTATAAAACCTCCAGACCCATCCAGGAAGAGAAAACTTTTACTTCACAAGCGGGAGATACTCAGGCTTATGGGAAAAGTCCAAGAGAAAGGATACACTCTCATACCTTTATCCATATACTTTAAAAACAACAAAGTCAAAGTAGAAATAGCCTTAGCCAAAGGTAAAAAGTCATACGATAGAAGACAAGAACTCAGAGAAAAGGACCTCAGAAGACAGTTAGAGAGGGAGCTAAAAAGCGGAAAGCTCAAGCTCTGACCTTTTACAATATAGATCTATGCATGACAAAATAAATACGCTTCTTGAACGCATGTACAGGCTCAAAAGGGTCCCACAAGCTCTTTTGTTTTACGGCAAGGAAGGTATAGGGAAAAAAACAAAAGCCTTCGATTTGGCTAAAGCCCTGCTGTGTCTGAAAGGCACTTTCCCTGCGTGTAATACATGTCCATCTTGCAACCGTATGAATCAGTTTAACCAAACTCCCGTAGAACAATTACAAGTGTATTCAGACAAGGAAGCTGGTAAGAAAGTTTTCCTTTATCTTCAGGGAGAGCATCCGGACTTTATATACCTTCGGCCCGAAAAGGATGAGATAAAGATAGATCAGGTAAGGGGAGTTAGAGACTTTTTGAACCTAAAACCTGCTTTGTCAAATAAGAAAGTTGTTCTGATTGCACCAGCAGAAAGTATGAACCCTTACTCTCAGAATGCCTTACTTAAAACCTTAGAAGAGCCACCTCAAGACACGCACTTTATTTTAGTTGCTAACAATCTTGATAATATACTGTCCACAGTAAGGTCGCGTTGCTATCTGGTGGAGTTTAGGGAACTTTCAAGGGAAGATATAAAGAACATAACAGGTATAAGGGACGAAGAGATACTTGAGCTTTGTGAAGGTAGCATCACAAAGGCTAGTGAGCTTTTGCACAAGACACACATTATAAAGTTGGCAAAGTTGGTGCTTTCTGGTTCAGCTCTTGAACTTTACAGTGCATCTTCTCAGGTGGAAAAGATGGATTATGATGACCAGAAGCTCTTCCTTGAAGTACTTGGGACCATGCTACATAAAAAGCTATTACAAGACAAGGAAAAGTGGGAATTTTATGAGCCTATTATTGACAGGATCGCTTTTGTACTAGATAATTTAAAGAGAGGTGTGAAGCTGAGCTTGTTTCTCTTTTGTGTGAACATATCTTTAACGGAGGTTAAAAAATGAAGATACAGACAGTTTTGCAAAAGCCAGAAGAAAATGCTCAAAAGCTGGAGTTTTTCAAAAATTGGGAAGAACTTACATATACTACCAAGGTGATGCCTTACGAAAATTGCTACATAGCGGTTGTGGAGGTTCCAGATGAAGATTTCCAAAAACTTGTGGGTATATTTCAGAGCAAAGAGGAAGCCATGGGAGCCTTTTTGAGCAATGCCATGGAGTATGGATGGGAAGTGATACCAGAAAACTATGTTATCTATCATGCACAATTTGAAGATGATAAGCTTTTTGCGGGACTTCTACCAAAAGATTCTAACCCAGTCGTATTTGACCATCTACATCTTGAAAACATGGTAAAGGAAATGGCTAAGTATCCAAGGATAGTGGTTTATTCTTACGATGTGGTTACATACATAAAGGACATATATCCTGAAGTGGATAGCAAGCTTTATGTTATAACTAGAGAGATAGCTAAGGTAAAAGGTTATGCACCAGATATGGAACAGTTGGCACAAACTTGCGGTGTTAATCTACAAAATCTTGAGGACAAGCTGAGGTTTATACAGGAGCTTATTACCAAACCCATCAAACTAAAAGACGGTGATCTGTTATTACCTCCCGTAGATAAGCCTACTTTAATTTGTTGAAAAACTCTAAAACTTGTTTGTGTTTGTTCCTGTAGCTGGCTTTATTGCACACAAGCCTTGCGGTGGAATTAGCTACTTCTTCTATGATTACTAAGTTGTTTTCTTTGAGGGTTCTCCCCGTTTGAACTATGTCAAGAATATAATCTGCAAGCCCTATGGTGGGAGCAAGTTCTACAGACCCACTTAGGTATAGAATTTTACTCTTTATACCCATTTTAGAGAAAAAACTTTGGGCAATTCTGGGATACTTAGTAGCAACTTTTATGTAAGTTTCTTTGAAATATTTATCTTTACTTTCTTCTTTGCCTGCCACAACTATTCTACAAAAGCCTATACCCAAATCAAGAAGAGTGTAAAGGTTAGGTTCTCTTTCTAACAGCACATCGTAGCCTGCTATTCCAAGGTCTGCTACACCATTTTCCACATAAACGGGCACATCTGCGGGTTTTACGAGAAGAAATTTAAAAGGATGGCATTCCACAAGAAGCTTTCTCCCCTCTTTGATGGGTTTTGAGATAATCCCCTTTTTTAATAAAAGCTCCACACTTTCCTCAAAAAGTCTGCCTTTTGGAAGGGCTATGGTAAGACTCAAACTGGAACCTCTCTGTATTTTACCCTTTTAAACATTACATACACAGAGTTAAGTATTATGAGGGACACCAACACTATGTATAAGCTTGCAAGACCTGCGTTTAGATAGTCCCCCCATATAACTCTTTGAGCCACCTCAGTTGAAGGTATGGAAGATGGAAGAACACCTTGCTTTAATTTTTCCGAAAGCCACTGGGCGTGTGCCAAAAAACCTATGTCTTTATCTGGATGAAACACCTTTTGCAGACCAGCGGTTATGGTGTTTATGGACACAACAAGAGCGGGAAGACCTGTAACCCACATGTATTTTGCCTTTCCTGAGTTCACAAGATAAACAGTTGCAACGGTGAGCGCCAAGGTAGCAAGTAGCTGGTTTGCTATACCAAAAAGGGGCCAGAGGGTTTTTATACCTCCGTACGGATCTATAACACCTGCATACAGAAAGTATCCCCAACTTGCCACCGTCAGCAAACTTGTGAGCAAGTTAACCTTTAGGTTTCCGTAGTTCCTAAAGTAAGATGAAAAAGTTCCAAGAAGATCCTGCAGTATGTACCTTCCTACCCTTGTCCCTGCATCTATTGTAGTAAGGATAAATACCGCTTCAAAGAGTATGGCAAAGTGGTACCAAAAGGATAGAAGAGCATTTCCAGTAATTTGGGCAAAGATAAGAGCCATGCCGATGGCAAAAGCAGGTGCACCACCTGTTCTTGAGAGTATGCTCTTCTCTTCTACCATGTGTGCCAAGTTTTCAAGTTCTTGAGGTGTTATGTAAAAACCCCATGAGGATATCTTCTGAGCTGCAGAAAAAACTGTTTTTCCTATCTCAGCAGCCGGGCTATTTATAGCAAAGTATATGCCCGGATCCATAGAAACAGCTGCTATCATAGCCATGATGGCAACAAGAGACTCACCAATCATACTACCATAACCTACAAGTCGCACATGACTTTCCTTGTCTATAAGCTTGGGAGATGTGCCTGAAGATATAAGAGAATGAAAGCCAGAGACAGCACCACACGCTATGGTTATGAAGAGAAAGGGAAAAAGATCCCCCTTGAGTACTGGTCCCGAACCGGTGAGGGCAAAATGAGTTATGGCTGGCATCTTTATCTCAGGGTTTACTGCAAGTACGCCAAAAGCTATAAACAGCACAGTGCCAAGTTTTAAAAAGGTGCTCAGATAATCTCTTGGTGCTAAGAGCAGCCATACGGGAAGGACTGATGCAAAAAATCCGTAAATCATAAGAGCTACAGCAAGCTGAGGTTCAGAGAGGGTAAAGAACTTAGCTGTAGATGGGTTTAGAGCGATAATCCTTCCCACATAAAGGGAAAGTAAAAGAGCTACCACCCCAAATACAGAAGCTTGAATTACAGCGCCGGGTTTTATGTGCCACATGTACACACCCATAAGTGTAGCTATGGGTATGGTCATAAAAACGGAAAAAGTTCCCCATGGGCTTTGGGCAAGGGCTTTGACCACAACAAGGGCTAAAACCGCAAGCAGTATGGTAAGGATAGTGTATATGACTACAAGGGAAACTATGCCACCCATGTTGCCAAGCTCTTCTCTAACTATACTACCCAAACTCCTACCGCCTTTGCGCATGGAGATTATGAGTATCACCATATCCTGAACGCATCCTGCAAGCACTGCACCTATGAGAATCCACAGGGTCCCTGGCAAATATCCCATCTGCGCAGCGAGCACGGGTCCTATCAAAGGTCCGGCACCTGATATGGATGCAAAGTGATGTCCAAAAAGCACCCACCTGTTTGTGGGCACATAGTCCAATTTGTTGTAGTATCTGTGAGCAGGAGTTATGTTCTGGTCGTTTATCTCAAAAACTTTGTAAGCTATGAAATAGCTGTAAAACCTATAACCTATGAAGTATATGCAAAAGGCAGCTATCAGTATCCACAAAGCTCCTATGCGCTCACCCCTGCTCAGAGCAATAACACCGAAGGCAAAAGAACCTGCAAGAGAAACTAAAGCTAGCAGCAGATAATCTTTAAGCTTCATGTTAGGTATCTCTTCATGAATTCAACTGTTTTGTTCCACACATCTACTGCGTACTCTTCGTGATAGACCTCTGGTCTCGTATCGTTAAAGAAGGCATGGTCCACACCGCAGTAAATGAGAAATTGAGCTTTAACATGGTGTTTGTTGCACTCCTCTATAGCATTTACCACCTCGCTCATAGGTACAAAGGCATCTTTACCTGCATGCACTGCAAGGACATGTGCCTTAATTTTGGAAAAATCTATAGGTACGATGGAATAAAGTCCGTAGTAAGGAGCAAGGGCATGAAACTCTTCTGGAAACTGTGCTCCAAAGTACCAAGTGCATGTCCCACCACAACAAAAACCTGTCATGCCTATCCTGTAATCCTGCACTCTTCCTACAAAACCTATGTCATTCTCTTTAAAGTAATCTAAAGAAGCCTTTATCATGGCAGAAGCTTCAGAAAATCTCTCTTTAAACAACTCTTGCATAAGCTTTCCTGCGTCTTCTGGATTGTTCGCGGTTTTCCCTCTGTATAGGTCTATACCAAAGGCAAAAAAGCCTTCATGCGCGTACCTGTCGCACACATCTTTTATGTGAGGTACAAGTCCCCACCACTCGTGTATCACTATAACTAAAGGACCTTTAACAAGCTCAGGTTCCGCAAGATATCCCCTTACCTCAACACCATCTTTAGTAAATGTTAACTCTCTGCCCATCTTTCCACCTCCTAAGCATATATTATAATGATGATGCGTAAAGCCGTACTTAAGGAGAAAAAGAGGCTTGAGATCATAAGGATTGCTTGCAAGCTCTTCTCTGAAAAGGGATATTACAACACGACCATACCAGACATTGCGCAAGCCCTTGGCATGAGTGTGGGAAATCTGTACAACTACTTTGAATCTAAGGAAGAGTTGGCTAAGGAGATCATGAGTACTGTATCTGGGTGGGTTGCAGAAAGACTTAAAAAGGTAAACGAGAAGGAGATACCAGTTAAAGAGAAGATTTACGAATTTACTAAGGCTTTCTTTGAAATAGCACTTACTGAACCTGAGCTGATAAACTACTTTTTAAGGGTTTTTCTTGTAAACAGGAAGGTGTTCAAAGAAGGGTGTGAGGGTTTTACATGTGTAGGTGAAGTGATAACTGAAGTTATGGTTCTTCTTTCCGATGGAGTAGAAAAAGGTCAGCTTAGAAACCAAAGCTTTTTCCCTGCTTTTACCACCATAATGGGTCCCTTAGGGGGAATGGTATTTCTACACAACGAAGGACTTTTGGACAAGCCTCTTATGGAATACTTAGAGGAAGTTGCAGAAAACATATGGAACGCTCTTAAAGCGCCGTCAGATTAAACCTTTTCCAATAGGTTGCCATACTCAAAAGCTTGTAAAGGGTGTCTTTAAGCTCCTTTCTATGAACTACTATGTCAATCATGCCCTTTTCTAACAGAAATTCTGCCCTTTGAAAGCCCTCAGGAAGCTGTTGTTTTATAGTTTGTTCTATAACCCTTGGACCTGCAAAACCTATGAGGGACTTGGGCTCTGCCATGATAACATCGCCTAAGAAAGCAAAACTTGCGGAAACACCACCCATGGTAGGGTCTGTAAGCACCGTTATGTAAGGAACGCCCTTCTCTCTGAGAAAACCTACACCTATGGAGGTCTTAGCCATCTGCATGAGAGATAGGATACCTTCTTGCATTCTTGCACCACCGGAAGTGATCACGGATATAAGGGGTAATTCTTCGTTGGCACACAGCTTGCAAGCTCTATAAAAACGCTCTCCTACTACAGAACCCATGCTCCCTCCTATGAAGTTAAAGTCCATAACCGCAAGGACCACATGTATGTCTTTTAAATTTCCACGCACTACCACTAGGGCTTCACTGAGACCTGTATCTTCTTGCGCCTGTTTTAGCCTATCTTTGTAAGGTTTTGTATCTTTAAAGCGCAGTGGATCTTTAGGAAGGATGTTCTCAAAGAGTAGTTGTGCGTTTTCATCTAAGAGGGATTCTACGCGTTCTTTTGCGCTCATGGGAAAGTGGTAGTTACATTTGGGACACACCTTTAGGTTTGCAGATAGTTCCGGCATATAAAGTATAGTCTTACACTCAGGGCATTTGGTCCACAGGCTTTCCTTTTCTTCCTTTTTTTTCTTGAAGAACCTGTCAAGTATTCCCATACAGAACTTAATTTTACCATTAGCTGTGCTATAATGGATAACATGATAGATATAGCTTACGCACAGCAACCAGCACAAGGAGGACCTGCAGGGGCATTTTTTGTTCAGCTCATATTTCTCATAGGCATCTTTGCTATTTTTTACTTTCTTATAATAAGACCCCAGCAGAAAGCAAGAAAAAAGCATCAAGAGTTCCTTGCTCAGCTAAAAAAAGGTGATAAGGTGATAACAAGCGGGGGTATATGGGGCACCGTGGTAGATATAGGAGAAGACACCATCACTTTAAAAGTGGATGCCAACACCAAAATCACCTTCACCAAGGATGCCATAGTCAGCTACCAACCTAAAGTCAAGGAGGAAAATACAGAAAAATAGTGATATGAGAGCCTTGATCTCGGTATACAACAAAGAGGGTATTCTTGAGTTTGCCAAAGTGCTTGATGATCTTGGCTACGAGCTTATATCAACAGGCGGTACTGCCGAGCTTCTTGCTAAGCATGGGCTTAAAGTTACAAAGGTGGAGGAACTTACAGGCTTTCCCGAAATATTGGGTGGGAGGGTAAAAACTCTACATCCAGTCATACACGCAGGCATACTTTACAGGGATTGGGTAGAAGGAGATACACTTCAAATGGACGAGTTTAATATAAAGCCTATAGATGTAGTAGTTGTAAATCTTTATCCCTTCGAAGATAAGCTAAACCAAGATTTTACAGAACAGGAACTTATGGAGTTTATAGATATAGGTGGACCAACGCTTCTTAGAGCTTCCGCTAAGAACTTCTACAGGGTAGTGGTGGTCTGTGATCCTAAGGACTACTCATGGGTGGCAGACAAACTCAAAAGTGGAAACTTGAGCTTTCAAGACAGAAAGTATTTAGCTTACAAGGCTTTTTCTCTTACCGCTTATTACGACGCTCTAATATCAAGAGCTTTTTCATCCATATTTGATATAAATCAAATTCCAGAACACTTTGCCCTTCCTTTCAGGTTGGCAAATGCCTTAAGGTACGGAGAGAATCCTCATCAAAAGGGATGGCTCTTACTAAATCCCTTAGAAAACCTCGGTATTATCAGATCAAAGGTACTTCAAGGAAAAGAAATGTCTTTTAACAACTACCTTGATGCGGATGCATGTGCCAAATTGGTAAGCGAGTTTCAAAAACCTGCGTGCGTTATAATCAAGCATGGCAATCCGTGTGGTGTAGCCTTGGAAGAAAATTTGACCTCTGCCTTTGAAAAAGCCATAAGTACAGACCCAGAATCTTCTTTTGGTGGGGTAGTAGGTTTCAACGATAGAGTGGATAAAACTTTGGCAGGTAAGCTCGCAGATATGTTCCTTGAGGTAGTGGTAGCTCCAGAATACTCCCAGGATGCTCTTGATGTGCTCTCAAAAAAGAAAAATCTAAGACTAATACAGTTTCTTGGATATTCTTATGCCTTTGACATAAAGAAAGTGAGCGGAGGATACCTTCTTCAAGAAGAAGACACTATAGACTATCAGAAGTTAGAGGTAGTTTCCCAAAGACATCCTACGCACGAAGAGATGGAAGATATGCTTTTTGCTTGGAAAGTTTGTAAATATGTTAAATCCAACGCAGTAGTCATAGCAAAAGAAGGCAGAACCTTGGGTATAGGCTCAGGCAATGTTTCCCGCGTGGATAGTCTAAGGTGTGCTATATCAAGAGCTGTCCGGCAGGGCTTTGACCTCAAAGGTAGTGTGTTGGCATCAGAAGCGTTTTTTCCCTTTCGGGACAGTATAGACCTTGCTAACACTGTGGGCATTAGTGCTGTAATACAACCTGGAGGGTCTATAAGGGACAAGGAGGTCATCCAAGCGGTAAACGAGCACAGTATGTGTATGGTTTTTACACACACAAGACACTTCAGACACTGATATAATAATTACTCAAATGGTGCGAGAGGAAGATATAATTGCCAGAAGCGTAAGCATACAGGTAGTAGGAGAGATCCACAGGTGCAAAGAAGGGTCCAGCTCTAAGTTTTACTGTCTTCCTGTGATCATACATTTTGACAACGGTGAGAAAAGGGAGTGTATGTTAAAAGCTCACGGGGAACCCAAGACGCTACGCGACTTTTTAGAAAACAAGAAGGGATTAAAAGACAGGATGGAAAAAGGCTTTGCCCTTTTGAGAAATGGTGAGATAAGGTATGTAGCTTACCTATTTCAAGAGGCTTCTAACTAATGCTATATCTTGGTGTATCTGCTGGACGAGTTCATGCACAGAGCCAAATTTCCTCTCTCCCCTTAGAAACTTTACAAACTCTACCTTTATCTTTTTGTTTTTCAAATCTCCTTTAAAGTCAAGGATATGTACCTCCAGCACTTTTTTCCTACCGTTAAAGGTAGGCCTGTATCCATAGTTGGCAACACCTATAAGATGGTCTTCAACCAGCACAGCATACACACCTTCTTTCAAACATAAATTTTCTGTACCCTCTAAATTTGCCGTGGGAATACCTATGGAAGCGCCCCTACCATCCCCCTTTACCACCTTCCTTCTTATCCAGTAAGGTCTTCCAAGATAAGTGTGTGCTTCTTCTAATCTACCTTCGCGAAGTAATCTTCTTATCAAAGTACTACTCACCACATGTTGGCCCAGTTTGAAAGGCTCTACCGAAAGGACATCAAAACCCAATCTTTGCCCTACCTCCTTTGCCAGTTCTATTTCCCCTTCTCTCTTGTAGCCAAATCTCCAATCGTACCCAACGAGCAAAAACCTTACTTTTAATCTGTTATAAAGTATGTCCATTAGAAAGTTCTCTGCTCTCATAAGGGAGAATCTTTCGTCAAACCTCAAAAATACTGTGTAATCTATTCCTAAGGTAGCCATCAGCTGTGTCCTTTCTTCAAGACTCGTAAGTTCACAGGGAAGCTGTTTTGGAGCAAGCACTTTAAGAGGATGTGGATAAAAGGAAAGCACAAGAGTTTTTAGATTTCTTGCTACAGCTTCTTTTTTGAGTTTATCGATGAGAAACATATGTCCAAGATGGACGCCGTCAAAATTTCCAACAGTTATAGCACAAGGGTCTAAGATTTCTTCCACACACTCAAGTTTTTTTATGCATTCTCCGTTCCATTTTAAAGAGAGTACTTTCATCTCTTCCAAAGCTTTGCTATCTTCTCCCAAAAGCTTACCTCTTGCGTAATAATGGGCTTCTCCTCTACTACAAACCTATCAATGTAGTCATCAAGCAGTATAAACCTGTCGCACACTTTTCTCAACTGATAAGAACTTGTTTTTTTAAAAGATGCGTTCTCTACCCTTTTTCCTATCCTTTGTACCTCTTCAACTGTATAAGAAAAATCACTATCTCCACTTACAAGTACTGCAGTGTCATAAGCATCCATGTATGCCATGCTAAGCATGTCAGTAGCTAACATAATATCTACCTCTTTTTCCACATATTCACCGGAAGGTAGTTTTCTAAGGTGTGCCATCTTAACCTTTATGCCTGCGAGGGAAAGCTCTTCTAAAAATCTCCTCTGCCTCATGAGACTTTCCCATTCAGGAGTGTTTTTTTTCACATCCTTCTCCTGAGGTATAGCACCATAAAAATAAGCTCTGATAAGCCTTCTGCTTTCTGTTAAAAACTCTACGAGCTTTTGATAGTCTATCTTTATGTTTAAATACCTTATAGCGTGGAAGAGGTTGGAACCATCTATGAAAAGAGTTACCCTCTCATCGATCATATTGCAAATCTTAGAAAAGCAGAGAGCCCATCTATCTTTTTCTGTGCTTGTGGGTCCATTATTACTTCTACCAACGCTTTTTCTTCTAAGGCAAGCTCTATTGCTTCGTCTACTATATCAGGGACTTCATACGCTACCTCGCCTTGTATAGGACACTCTGGCTTGAGCGTGGGAAGGTTAGATTCAGAGCATAAGTATCCGGGCTTCTCAAAGTCTTCTGGCACCAAAAGTAGCTTCACATTTCCCATAGCTAACTGTTCCAGCACTTGACTGGTTCCATTTACAGCAAGCCCTTTACCCTTTAATTCTTCAAGCTCTTTCAAAAGCTCTTTTTCCTGTTCTCTATCTTTCTGCCAAAGCAGGTCTATAACCGAAGACATAAGCTCTTTATCTGTGACCCCACTTGGGTTTGCACGAGCATATCCTAAAAGCCTATTCAAAAGGTATGGGTGTAGGTGATGCTCTATTTCCTTTATGTCTTCCCTATCGCTACCTATCACGAGTTTATCAAACTTGTGTTCCTTCCAAGCTTCCATAAGTGCATCGTTTGCTATCTTAAAAAGCCTGTGCTTTTCTTCTCTTATCCTCATGTGAAATCTGTATTCCCCGTAGGAATGCTGTACCATGTTGGGAGCTCCTGCCCTCGCAGGCATGGTGTACCTCATAACACTCTGTGCACCTTTAAGAAGCCCACCACCACTGTGAAATTTGTGGGATCTTGTCGCTAAAGGCTCAAGAAAATCCACCATTTCGTAAATACCTTCCATATCCATCATGTAGAACTTTACATGCTTTCTGTCTATTAGCAAAACACCTACCAGTCCTAACTCTTCGTCTATAGCTGCTATTTCCCTGATTTTTGGATTCTGAGATACCATAAGTCTGTTCCTATAAACATAAGGAAGCTTTATTACCTCAAAGAGCCCTTTGGCACTTGATGAGAATATAGCTATACCCCTTGACCCTTTTAAATTTTCCAACTGGGATAGATAAGACTCCATTTTTGCAAAATCTTCGTTTAGTGATTCCACCACCTCTTTTTCTAAATTTCTCTTTGAAAGATACTCCTTTTGCTCTTTTACCATGTTTTTAAAGTTTAAAAGATACTTTCTATCTGTTCTGTCCTCAGGCATGAGCCTCAGATAGAGACTTGTAACCATGTATTTGTTTGGCTTAAAGGATGTTAGCACATCAAGGGACTCTTTTAAGCTTTTCATACTCTACCTCCGCTTGAGTTCTACTGCATATATTTTATCAAAATCTCCTTTGCGTATTTTTCTTTGTCTTTGTCATCTTCAGAGGCTATAAGCCCTAACACTTTCCATCTTCTGTTTTCTCCAAAGGTAAAGTATATCCTCCCACCCCTTGGTTTTAGCTTAAAAACATTTTTGAGCCCCTTCATATTTTCTAAAGATTCTCCTCTTTCCTTCATGTTGAGAATCAGAAGTTCTTTGACAAACTCGCGCTTTTTCTCTATTGGTAGGTGTATAAACTCGCTTATAGCTCTGTCTTCCATCTCTATGTTTTCAAGAAGGAAGTTCAACACTTCTTTGTATATATCACCCTTTGTTTTTTGCTTCTTCTTTAAATCTTGCAGTTCTATAGCCAAAATTTCTCTTTCCCTTTTGATGCTTTCAAACTCAGAAAGTTCAAGTTTCAGCTCTGCGTTCTGTCTTCTGCAGTCTTCTAAGGTGGACTCCAACTGTAAAAGTTCCTTTACCAATTTTTTTCTTTCCCTTCTTAACTGTGCTATCTCTCCCTTTTGGTTTTTCTCTTCTTGCCTTTGTAATAAATCGATCACTTCAAAGAGCTTTCTGTTGGCTTCTGTGAGCCTTTCAAGCCTACTTTGGTATTCGTTCAGATGCATCTGTGCTTGGCTTATCATCTGTATAAGCTCTTCCTTTTCTTTTAAAAGCCTCTGTGTTTCTATGGTTTGGCTCTCCTCAAGCTGACTGAGTTTTATCTCCACTTGTTCCTTTTCTCTTTTCAGAAGGTTCAGCAGATCTTGAGCTAATTTTACCTGTTCCTTTGTATCTTCTAACTCTTTTTCAAGTCTATACTTCTCCTCAAGGATTTTTTTTGTGTGCTTTTCTGTTGGCGATTCAGATAAGGACAGGAATATAAGCGTGATCAGAAAAGATGGTGTGAAGTGGGTTATTGGGTAAAAGCTCTGGGTAATTAGAGACATACCTAGTATTTGAAAGAAAAAGAGGTAAGAAAACCAAAGTAAGGTGCTGTACCTATAACCAAAAAGCCATGCAAGGTAAAGGGCAGAGTCAAAAGACATTAACATCACAAAGCTCTGAAGGTTATCAGGAAACAGTTTTATTGGCAGTTTCTCTGAGATGTACTCAAGGATAAAGTTATAAGCCACTATCAAGAAGAGAATCTTTAAGCTTTCCTTCATACATAAAAATTTAAGTTATACTTAATAGAATGTTTCCTATAAAGGATATCAATAGGAGCAGAAATTTCCCTTTGGTGAATTCTTTGATCATACTGATCTGTTCTGTTGTTTGGCTGTATCAGGTTAGTCTTAACGATGAGGAAATGAACCTTTTTATATACTACTATGGGCTGGTACCCGCGGATATATTTTATAGACCCTACACTCTGATTACTCACATGTTCCTACACGGAAGCTGGTTACACATTATAGGCAATATGTGGTTTTTGTGGGTTTTTGGGGATAATGTGGAGGATAGACTTGGGAGGTTCAGGTATTTTGTTTTTTATGTATTATCGGGCGTAGGTGCTGCAATTTTGCAAACTATAGTAAGCTTCTTATTTGGTGGAGCTGATGTTCCTATGGTAGGAGCAAGCGGTGCCATAAGTGGAGTGCTAGGCGCTTATTTGTGGCTCTTTCCCCATGCCAGAATATTGGCTTTGGTTCCCATATTTATTTTTTTAACTTTTGTAGAAGTGCCTGCAATACTTTTCATAGGTCTGTGGGTGCTTATCCAAGTGCTTAATGGAATTCTCACTCTTCCTTTTGCACATGGAGGTGGTGTAGCGTGGTTTGCTCACATAGGCGGATTTGGAGTAGGGTATTCTCTTGTTAGGTTCTTTTACCGAAAAGGGTGGTAGCCAACAGTTGCCATTTTCCGTTCAAAAGCGTAAAATTTTAGTGTAGCATGGGGCTAAGCATAGCAAGTAGTAAAAACTGTAGCGAAGAAAAAACCCATAAACTCTACATAACTCTGGAATGTATGCTGGAGTTTGAAAAGGAAGAAGAAAAAGAAAGAGTATTAGCTTTAATGCGTAGGTTTTCTTCCGCAACAAGATATGCGTATAAAAGGCTGTTAGAGGGAATAGCAGATAAAGAGATGGAAAAAAGAGTAGCAGAAAAACACAAGCTAAACGCAAGGTATGTAAAGGATGCTGTCTTAATAGCAAAGCAAGTGCTAAAGTCGTGCATAGAAAGAGGACAAAACCCTAAAAAGCTTGTGTTTGGTTCAAGGGAACTGTTTGAAAAGCTAAAGAATAAACATCTAACGGGCAAGCGTAGAGAAAAGCTACGCCAAAGGTGGGAAGAAAGGAGATACTACTACCTCTACTCAAGAGGAGAAAAGTCCAAAAACGGCAACCTAAACCTTAGGTTTGTGAATTTGAATAACCAATGGTATCTTAGGATTAACTTAGGAAGCGGTGAGTATGTATGGGCTAAGGTTATAAGGGATGCAAAGAGAAAGGGCGACAAATGGATTGACTTTACATGGAAACTATTGGAAGCGGAAAGATTGGGTGAGTGGTTTGCGTATAATGTGCGGTTGAAAGTAAGAAATGACAAATTCTATGCACAAGTGAGTTGGGAAGAAAAGATTGTAGAACCTGTTATTAATAAAGCTTACGGAGTTATGGGTGTAGATATCAACGCTTATCCCTTTCATTTAGCTTTAGCTTATGTATCAACGGACGGGAATTTAGAAAAGTTTGAACACATAGATTTAAGGGAGATGGAGGACAAAACCAAAAATCAGCGAGAACATATAGCATGGCGTATAGGAAGGCAAGTGGTAGAAAGGGCGTTAGAGAGTGGAAAGGCTGTTGTTGTGGAAGATTTGCAAAAAGTCCCTAAAGGCAAAAGAGGAGACGGCTTGGCTAAATTAAGAAGAAAACTCCATAAATGGGTGTATAAATCAATATTAGAGAAAATTGAGGTCTATGCAAGGAGGCTGGGAGTTCAGTTGATTAAGGTAAATCCTGCATACACATCAATCATAGGCAAGCTAAAGTATGCACCCATATACAACATAGACAAGGATGTAGCTGGTGCTTATGTAATTGGTAGGCGTGGGCTTGGGTTTGAGGAAGAAGTACCTAAGAATTACAGGGAGCTACTCAAAGACAAAGAGTTTTTAGCGTATGCTATTGCTAAGGTGGATGAGCGGATTAATGAGCTGAAGAGTGAGTTAAAGAAGGAGAAGAATGAATACAAGAGGAACGCCCTCAAGGAAAGGGTCAAGCGGTTGAGGAGATATCTTGAGTTATTGCTTTCCTATACACGGGACAGCGGAAGGAGTGAGCCAGCTACCCAACAAGCGGTCAATCGTGAGAAGAAACCGATGAGGGGTGGGACAAAGTTCCTACAAAAAAGCTGGCAAGTTCTTTCCACAGCCCTTGCCTTCTCCTGCCTTGAGAGTTTTAGGGACTTCTCTCCCTTAAAGAGGGTGATCCTCTTAGGGGATTGGGTAGGAGTGGCAAAGTGTGTTAGTCCCTCCCTTCCAGGTCAGGGGACGACTGCAAGTAATTGCGGTTCTATACAGTTTGAGTGACCTGGTACTACCTATGATAAGGATAGGTATAACCATAGGAGATCCCGCAGGAGTTGGTCCGGAGCTCATCGTAAAGCTCTTAGATCACTTGGATCCCCAGAAAGCTTACATAGTGTATGGGGAGAAGAAGATAATAAAACACGCACAGGACCTTTTGAAAAAAAACGCAGACATGAAGGAGATATATACCATCGATGATGTAAAAGCTCCAGGTATCTATATAGCAGACCTTGATATATGCGAAACAGAAAGACCACTGCCTTCTTTAACCTCTGGTAAAGTTGCTGTTGCTTACTTAGGAAGGGCTGTGGTAGATGCTGTTTACCGTAAAATACATGGGCTTTTGACCATGCCCATAAACAAGTTCTGGGCTAAGCTTGCTGGATTTTCCTACGAAGGTCAAACGGAGTTTCTTGCTCAGGCTTTCAGCACAAGAGATTATGCTATGCTCATGTATTCACAAAGCATAAAAGTGCTCCTTCTTTCTACACACTTACCCCTTAGTAAAGCAATAGAGCATGTGAAAAAGGAAAAGATAGAGCAGAAGGTAAGGCTTATAGTGCGAGAGTTTAAAAGGCTCTTTGGCTACGAGCCATCTGTGGGTGTTCTTGGCTTAAACCCTCACGCGGGAGAGATGGGACAGATAGGTAAAGAGGACATGGAAGAGATCCTACCGGCTGTGGAAAAGCTAAAAGGTGAAGGTTTCAAGGTAGAAGGACCTCTCTCTCCGGATAGTGCGTTCCTAAAGCCTGGTGCTTTTGATGTGTTTTTGTGTATGTATCACGACCAAGGGCTTATCCCCTTTAAGATGCTTGCCTTTAATGAGGGTGTGAACTTAACTCTTGGTATACCTTTTGTGAGAACATCTCCGGATCACGGAACCGCCTACGACATAGCATGGAAAGGTATAGCAGATGTCTCATCTTCTTTGAACGCTCTTAAGCTATGTGAAAAACTGGTAGAGAGATGTTTAGAGTAGTTTATCTTTTTTCTATCCTCTTCATATGCTCAAGTACCTCTTGAGCGCCCTTTTTGTCGTTCATGGAGATGTAGATTTCGTAAGCTCTTTTGAGAAACTCTTTTGCAGAGCTAAGGTCTCCTTTATCTTTGTAAAAAAGACCTAATTTTAAGTATGCGTACCCTTTGAGTTGATTGTCTTTCTGCGCTTTGGCTATTTCCAAGCCTTTTATGAGACTTTCAAAAGCATTCTTGAAATCTCTATTTAATCTGTAAGCATCCCCCAAATCTATAAGCACAGCTCCAAGAAGTTTTTTATCACCTGTCTTTTCTGCATACTCATAAGCTATTTTGTAATTCTCAACAGCATCCCTGTATTTTCCCTGTTTAATGTAGGTTTGAGCTATGTTTTTATAAACTAAAACTCCATCTCTTGGGTCTAAAAGGAACTGCGCAGACCTTTGGTAATACTCTATGGCTTTTGTATATTCTCCCTTACTCTGATATATATCTGCTATGTTTACATTGGCAATAAACTGACCTTTCGTATCGCCTACCTCACGGCTTACAGAAAGATGCTTTTGGTGATATTCAAGTGCGGTGTTCAAGTCTCCCTTCAGGTGATACATAAAGCCTAAGCGGTTGTAGATAAGTGCGAGATCTTCGTAAGAAGGTGCTACTTGCTCTGCTTTTTTCATAGTGTTTATGGCATCATCAAGCTTTCCTTTATGAAGGTATGCTGTACTCAGGCATAAGTAAGGTTCTGTATTTCTAGGGTAAGCTTGTATGGCAGTCTTGCTTATTTCTATAGCTTTTTGGTAGTTCCCCGCTTTTATGTAATTCTGACACTCTTCTGGATAGAAAACTGCCTGTCCACACGACGCTAAAAACACAAAAGGCAGAAAAAAGACCTTGTTTATGACCCTTTTCACAGGATAAAATTGTATCATGGAAAGCTTGAATTACCTGATTTTTTCAACACTTGAAAGATGTCTTTCGGAGAGAGGACTTATTCTTGGCGAAAAAAGTATAAATAATATAATCAGAGATGTAAAAGTTTGGCTTAAACCTTCTGTAGAGGGGAAGGGCATTAGAGCCACGCAAGATGGTAGTTTGACCCTCATAAGCGACAAATACGGGGAGCCTTATCACAGTTTGACCTCTGGAGCTATAAGGGAATGTCTTTTAAAGTTTATAGAGCCTTCTCAAGTAGTCAAAAAGGCACAAAAGGGAAAAGTAAGAATAATAGATGTGGGATTTGGTTTAGGTTATAACATTGCGATCGCCTTAGAGCGTATTAAAAGGGCAAACCCTTATGCTGAGGTACAGATCTTATCCTTTGAAAAGGAGCTTCCAGAAATCATACCCCTTTTACCTGAACCTTATAAAGGTTATCAAAAGCTTTTGCTTGACGGACTTCCTGAGTTTTGCAAAGATGGGATAAGTTTTAGGCTTCTTTTGGGAGATGCTAGGAAGACAATAAAGCAAGTAAGTGAGTTTATTGCTGATGCAGTGTTTCACGATGGATTTTCTCCTTACAGGAATCCAGAGTTATGGACCTACGAGTTTTTAAGAGAAATAAGGCTACGCGTATCTTTGGAAGGTATTTGGGTATCCTACACCTCTTCTTTAGCGGTGCGCAAAGCTCTAAAAATGTTAGGCTTTGGCATTGCAACTTCACAAAGTGTAGGGAGAAAAAAAGGAGGCACCGTAGCATCTCTTACCTTAAGGGATCTTCTAAGTACAGAGGAATTAAAAAAGCTAAGCACATCACCTTACGCCATACCCTTTAGGGATGAAACACTAAAAGCACAGCCTCTTGAGATACTCATAAACTATAGGGTAAATGTGGAACTTCTCAAAGTGGCCCAGGGCGGAATCGAACCGCCGACACCCCGGTTTTCAGCCGGGTGCTCTACCAACTGAGCTACCGGGCCTTATAAGAAAACATTATAATAAATTTTTCAAAGGATGCGCGTAGAAAAGGAGGCAGACTTAAGAAACTACACAACTATAAAGATAGGTGGAAAAGCAAGTTTCCTTTGTTTTCCTGCTACCTATGAAGAGATATTTCACGCTGTAAGAATGGCTCAGGATAAGGGTCTTCCTGTGTTCTTTCTCGGAAGGGGTTCTAATACCATATTTGGAGACTACAAAGGTGTAGTTATAATGACGCGGGAGTTCAAAGAAATAAAGGTCAGACGAAAGGGGAATAAGGTCTTTGTGTCTGCAGAATGTGGTGTGCCCCTCTCAGAGCTCGTTAAACTTGCGGTAAATATGAACCTGAGGGGTATCTACAGGCTTGTGGGCTTTCCTGCCACCGTAGGGGGTGCTGTTGCTATGAACGCAGGAGCCTTCGGCTGTGAAACATCTCAATACATAAGGAGCCTTTTGGTGATGACCTGGGATGGCACTATAGAAAGGCTCTCCGCTGAAGAACTTAGCTTTGGATATAGGTCCTCACCATTTCCGCAGATGGGAATAGTGTTAAGAGCGGATTTTGAGTTTGCAATGGCAGATTTTGATGTAAAAAAAGAGTACCAACTTATAAAGGAAAGGCGAAAACGCACACAACCTATAAACATGCCCACCTCAGGTTCTACTTTTAAAAATCCCCCAGGTACTTACGCAGGACAACTTCTTGAAAAAGTGGGTATGAAGGGTTATAGGGTAGGTGATACCGCTCTTTCTGACCTGCATGCCAACTTTTTGGTAAACTTGGGAAGGGGTAAATTTACAGAGGTGATCAAAGTACTGCAAGAAGCCAAGAAGAGGGTTTACGAAGAATTTGGCATAGAGCTTGAAGAGGAGGTAAGGATAGTTGAGAGTTGTGGTGCTTATGGGAGGTAGGTCCCAAGAGAGGGAAATCTCCATAAAAACAGGAAACGCCATCTTGAAAGCTTTGAGAGAGTTGGGACACGAAGCTATCCCCCTTGACTTAGACGAAAATCTCTGCCAAAAACTTCTCGAGCTAAAACCTGATAAGGTGTTTATAGCACTTCATGGCACCTATGGAGAGGATGGAAGAGTGCAAGGACTTCTTGACATCCTGGGTATTCCCTACACAGGTTCGGGAGTTCTCGGTAGCTCTCTGGCTATGGACAAGGAGATAACCAAAAAGATACTTACCTATCACCGCATACCAGTGCCTAACGGTGTGTGTGTTCGTAGAGGTGAAGAAGTAAACTGGGATAAGTTTCCGGCTATAGTAAAGCCAGCAGACCAAGGTTCAAGCGTGGGGCTCTACTTAGTAAAGGAAAGAGAAGAGCTAACCTCAGCAATCAGGAAAATCTTTGACATTTCTCAGAAGGTACTTATAGAGGAGTATATAGAAGGGAGGGACATAACGGTAGGTATACTCAAAGATCAAGCTCTACCACCTTTGGAGGTGCGCCCAAAAAGAAACATTTATGACTATGAGAGCAAGTATACAAAAGGCATGTCTGAATATGTATTTTTAGAAGACGATGAACTGATAAAAAAGCTTCAGGATATGGCTTTAAAAGTGCACAAATATTTAGAACTCAGAGACATATCAAGGATAGATTTTAGACTCTCAAAGGACGGTACTCCGTATGTGTTGGAAGCCAATACCATACCCGGTATGACAGAGCTGAGCCTTTTTCCCATGATGTGCATAAAAAAAGGTATTGATTTTAAAAAAATGGTACATATGTTATTATTTTAAGCTATGAAAAAAGAGGGGAAGAGCACGGGGAGCAAGTATACTGGGATAAGCTATGTCTTGGCGATAGTTTGGATATCTTCTATGGCTTTAGGAGGTTTTTTCTTACCCGTTTTTGTGGATACGCTACCCTACTTTAAAATAAAAGCCATTCAGGTAGAAGGCAACACCACCATACCAACCTATGTATTTTCCCAGGCAGTAGGAGAGCTAAAAAATAACTGGCTTTTTATAAACGAAGGCAGGCTCTTAGATGTTCTTAACACCCTTACGGGTAATTCCGTAGAAGATGTGAGAATAGATAGGGTTTTTCATAAGGAAGGTGTTTTTCTAAAGCTGCACATAAAGGAAAGGAAACCTTTTCTAACTGTTTTTGAAGGAGAAAAGACGGTATTTTTTGATGATAAGGGTGTACCTTTTTTTTCTAAATACCTACCAGGAAAGAAACCTTACATATACACGCGCAGTGTAAAACTCGTAAAAGACAACTTTTCTGTATTAAAAAACTTAGTAGAAGTGTGTGAAAATCATCTACCTTTAAGGGACATTTATCTGAGCGATGTAAGTACTTTTGTTTACACAACTGATAACACCAAGATACTTCTTCCTCCTTTAGAGCAAATAGACCAGGACAGCTTAAAAAGATTAGAGCGTATCTATAATATAAGTATGAAAGCAAAAGAGATTGACCTAACAACACAAGGTATGGCAATAATAAAAGGTGGGCAGTAATTATGAAGCTGATAACTTCATTAGATGTGGGTACAAGTAAGGTCGCTCTATTAGTGGGTGAGGTGGACAGTTATGGGGATATACACATAGTAGGTGTAGGAGAGGCACCATCAAAAGGTATAGATAGGGGGTACATAACAAGGTTGGATCTTGCTGTCCATACCATACTGAGCGCTCTAAAAGAAGCCCAAGAAATGTCTGGTGTGCGCATAGACACTGTTGTTATAGGCATTTCTGGTCCTAACATAAAAAGTCAGAACGAAAAAGACACCATAAGTGTATCACCACAACCAGTAGAAATAGACCATCTGCACATAGACAGACTGATAGAAAGAGCTATAACCAGAGCTAAGGAAGACGGATACGAGGTGATAAGCGCCATTCCTAGGAGGTTTGTTTTGGATGACCAAGAAGGGGTTATAGACCCAGTGGGGCTTTTGGGCTCAAGGATTTCCGCGGAGGTGCATGTGGTTAAAGTAGGCAGTAGCATGCTGAGAAACCTGGAAAAAGCTATTGCTTCAAGTGGTCTAAGGATATCAAGCAGATTTCTATCTTCTATGGCTTCTTCCGAAGCGGTGCTTACATTGGAAGAAAAAGAAGAAGGTGTGCTTCTTCTGGACATGGGTGCAGGGCTTACTGATTTTGTGCTTTATGCCGAAGGCTCACCCATCATAACGGGGAGCGTTCCTATGGGAGGCATAAACATAACAAAGGACATAGCACACTTTATGAAGATCACAAGTGAACAGGCAGAGAGGATAAAAATGGAGCAAGGTTTTGCCATAGCGGACCTTGTGAACGAGACAGAAAGAATTAAAATAAAACCCAGAGGAGAGGAAAAGGAAGCTATGATAAGTAAAAGACAGCTGGCAGAAGTTATACAGATAAGACTTGAGGAAATTATGGATAAAGTTTTAGAGCTAATAAATGCACAGGGGATAAAGCTTGACTCGATAAACGCAGGTGTGGTGATCACAGGGGGCTGTGCCAAACTTGCTGGTATTAGGGAGTTCCTTGAGAGGTACTTTGACATGCCCGTAAGGCTAGGATATCCTACGGGTGTGATAGGTCTAAAGGAAAAGATTCAAGATCCATCCTTTTCTACAGGTGTGGGTCTTCTCAAGCTTGCTTACCAAGAACAGTTTTCAGGTAAAAAGGAGCTCTTGCGGAATTCTCAAGAAAATAGCGTAGTAAAAGGAAAAGTGGATGTTAAGTCTCTTTTTATCAGGATAAAGGATTTTTTTAAGGATGTAATATAGGATAGGAGGTAAAAAGCTATGGAGAGCGTTAATCCTACACGCATAAAAGTGTTCGGTGTGGGTGGAGGTGGTTCAAATGCTGTAAACCGTATGCACCTTGATGGAATAGAAGGTGTGGAACTTTTTGCGATAAATACTGACATACAGCATTTAACCTCACTGAGTGTCCCCAACAAAATACAGATAGGAGAAAAAGTCACAAAAGGATTAGGTGCGGGAGCCAAACCTCAGATAGGGGAACAGGCAGCTCTTGAGGACATAGACAAGATAAGGGAGGTTCTCAGAGGCACAGATATGCTCTTTCTGGCGGTGGGCTTAGGTGGTGGCACAGGAACGGGTGCAGCACCAGTGATCGCAGAAACTGCCAAGGAGATGGGTATTCTTACAGTAGCAGTAGCTACCAAACCCTTTTCCTTTGAAGGTCCAAAAAGGATGCAAGTCGCTTTAGAGGGTCTTGAAAGGTTAAAGGACATGGTAGACACTTACATAGTTATAAACAATCAGAAGCTTGCAGAGATGGCAGATAGAAACTTTAGCATAAAAGATGCCTTCAAGATGGTGGACGATGTGCTTTCAAAGGCAGTTAGAGGTATAACCAGCATAGTGGTGACGCCTGCTCTTATAAATGTAGACTTTGCAGATGTGAGAACTGTTATGGAAAAAGGAGGGCTTGCCCTCATCGGTATGGGAGAAGGAAAAGGTGATGGCAGGAAGGATTATGCCGTAGAGCAAGCCATAACAAGCCCTCTCCTTGAAGGCAACAGTGTTGAAGGTGCCAGAAGGCTCCTCATCACTCTGTGGGTGAGCGAAGATATACCTTTTAGGGATGTGGAAGAAACTATAAGCAGGATAAGAGAGTCAGCTCATGAGGATGCTCTCATCATATTCGGTGCAGTAGTGGAAGATACAAAAGAAAACTTTATGCGTATTGCAGTAGTTGCGACAGATTTTGAGGAAGCACAATCTCACACGCATCTTAAGGTGGTTAAAAAACCCGAACCTAAGGAAATAAAAAAGGTAGTTCCAGAAACCGTTATAGAACCAGTACAGCCAGAGATAGAGGACATACCCGCATATCTAAGAAGAAAGAGAAAGCTATGAGAAGGGTAGAAACAAAAGGGAATAAAGCTTTGTCCTTTGTCTTGGGTTTAGTCTATGGCTATAGAAATGCTCCTGCGGTAGAACTTTCTGTAAAAGACCTAAAGAGCTTTTCTGAGGACCAGCACAAAGAGGACAGAATATACTACATAAACAGACAGACAGGTGAGCTTCTTCCTCACTTCTGTGAGAGCATCACCCATGTATGTGTGATAAGAGAAGATAAAATTAATAAAAAAGTGGTGTTATTTGTGTACAAAAACAAAGTTAAATAAAAGTCTTCAATATAAATTTCAATAGCTTTAATTTTTTTTCATGCTTCTGCTTCTCTTGCTTTTAGCCTTCTCTTGGGGAGGAGAGTTAGATAACCTGATATCTTATGCCCTTGAAAACTCACCGAAAATAAAGCAATACGAAAAATTAAAAGAAAGTATGAGGTACAAGGAGAGGTATTCAAAAACTCTCCCCAACCCAAGCGTATACGCAGGGTTTAACAACTTGCCTTTAAACAAGCCCTATCCCAACTCCGCAGAACCCATGAGCGGTTTCGTGGTAGGATTTTCTCAAACCCACATTTTGCCTGTAAAGAGGGATGTGGAAGTTTTGCTGTCAAAAAACAAAATTGTGGAGATAGAAAAAAGCGTAGAAGTTATCAAAAGGGAACTAGTAAGGGACATAAAAGTTGCCTATCTTGAGTGGGTGTATACCTTCAAAAAGGAAGAGATCCGTAAGTCCATAGAAAAGGAGCTAAATAACCTAAAAAGGATTGCAGAGGAGAACTACAAGTATCAGAAAGCTAACCTTGCAGACATCCTTTCTGTGGAGGCAGACAAAATTAGGCTGAGGAAGGAGATAACGGACCTGTATTATCAGAGGGAACTTTACAAAAATCGTATAGATTACTTGGTGGGAAAGAGCTTTGAACTGAAGGGCGAAGAAGTAGAGTGGAGAAATCTTAACTTTGAAGGAGTAGACATAAGCAAGAGCCCATACCTTAGGGAAAAGCATACCCAGCTGGAGAGTTTAAAGTTGGAGCTGAGCAAGAGAAAGGTAGAATACCTACCGTACATAGAGGTCATGGTTGAGTATATGGCAAGACCTTCCATGAGTCATCTGTTCAGTCTAAGGGTTGGCTTTACCATACCCTTGTGGAGGTCCCAAAAGGAAAACATGATGGTTTTGGAAAAGCAGGAGGAGATTAAAGCAAAGGAACAAGAAATAAGAGAATTACAGCTTGAACTAAAAAGACAGCTTAAAGACCTGGAGGTAGAGTATGAAAAGAACAGGGAACTTTTGGAACTTACGCGGAAGCTTATGAATAAATTTACCCACAGGATACTATTATCAGTGGAGTGGGCAATTTGAATACTACCAAAAGGCCATGCAGGACCTTAGAATAATAGTGCCCCTTGTGTTGCTTTTAATAGTTGTCCTTGTTTATCTAAGCCTTGGTAAGCTATTTGAGACCTTTTTGGTGCTTCTTACCCTTCCATCCTCTTTGCTTGGTGGCTTTTTGCTCATGTATCTTTTGGACTATAAGCTTTCCTTGGCAAGTGTGGCTGGTTTTTTAGCTCTTCTTGGGATCGCAGCGGAGATGGGTATAGTGATGGTGGTTTACATAATGAAATCCTTGGAGGAAGGTAAAGACAAAAGCTTTGAAGAAGCCATATACGAAGGTGCTGTAAAGAGGATAAGACCTAAAGCTATGACAATGCTGGCTATTGTGGCAGGTTTGCTACCGGCTATATACCTAAAAGGTGTGGGGGCTGAGGTTATATCCCGCATAGCCTTGCCCATGTTGGGTGGTGTGGTTTCTGCTTTTTTAACTGCCCTCTTTATCCTGCCAGCACTTTATAGTTTCAAGCATCGCAAGTGAACTACTCCACCTTCTATAAGATAGAGCTTCCTGCTTCACAGAGGTTCCACCTCTCCACAGGCTTTACTTCGGGTCGTTCCAACCCTAGGTCCCTTGATTATCGGGACATCTATTACTATAGTCCAAAATAAGAACCCTGTCAAGTCTTTCGCAATTCATCTCCACCTTCTGTAAGATGGAGACTTCTTGCGGAGTTGGGTTAAACTTTAAGTATAACCTTGCCAAAGTGTTTGGATGCTTCTAAATACTCGTGCGCTTCTTGAGCTTGCGAAAGATGAAACACCTTGTCTACTATAGGCTTTAAAAGTCCCCTTTCAAAAAGCTCTGATATTTTCAAAAGGTCAGCAGATGGTCCCATGTAAGTGCCTATGAGCTCTATCTCTCTTACAAACAAGTACCTTATGTCTATGCTTGCGTTGCTTCCCGTAGTGGTTCCAAAGAACACTAACTTGCCACCTTTCCTAAGGCATTCTATGCTTTTTAAGAAAGTCTGCTCACCCACATGGTCCATCACTACATCAACACCTTCCTTGAAGATCTCTCTTACCCTTTTGGGTACATTCTCCTGATAGTGATTTATTACCAAGTCAGCACCCAACTGCTTGCACCTGTTTGCCTTCTCTTCGCTTCCTGCTGTAGCTATAACAAAAGCGCCCATCAGCTTGGCTATCTGTATGCCTGCCACACCTACACCCGAAGACCCAGCCCATATGAGCACTTTGCTGTAAGGTTTTATCTGCCCTTTTCTCACAAGAGCATTCCAGACAGTTAGGAAGGTAAGAGGATAGCTTGCAGATTCCTCAAAGCTCAGGTTTTTAGGTTTTGGGATGACATTTTTTGACGGCACTTTTACATACCCCGCATAACCACCCTTTGCCTTAAGACCTAATATATCGTAATACCTACACAAGTTATCCCTACCAGAGAGGCACTCATGACAAACCCCACAGGAAAGCCCAGGAGAGACCACAACCTCATCTCCCTCCTTTACATTTCTTACCAAACTTCCCACTTTTTCCACCACACCGCTAATATCAGAACCCAATATGTGAGGAAGCTCAGGCTTTATGGCTAAAGCTCCCTTTCTAACCCAAATGTCAAGATGGTTTAGAGCTACCGCTTTTACCTTGATGAGCACCTCGTCTTCTTTTATTTCTGGCTTGGGAAAGTCCTCTACATACTCAAGATGCTCTACTCCGCCAAAGGCTTTAAGCAATACTGCTTTCATAATGTTATTTTACCAGGCTCTTTGATTTTTCTTCAAGCAACTTCTTTAGGCTTTTCGCTATTTCTTTCATGACGGGTTCAAACTTGTCTTTTAGTTCAAAAAGAGATGCATAAAGTTCATCGGGAGATACTTCCCAAGTGCTTATGAGCTTATTTTTGAGTTGTGTCATCTTGAACACATCCGTATAATACTCCTGAGGTATCACATCTACCTGCACAAGTTTAGAAAGGCAGTCATCTCCAAACTTTTTCACACCAAACTTAGGAGCAAGATGCTTACATATGTCAAAGAGGCTATCGTAAGCAACCTGATAAAAATACTTGACTCTATCGTAATACATGGGTTTTTCCCTAAATTCCTGTATACCCTGAGATAAGACAAATTCTATCTTTTTTACAGAGTCCTTTATATGCTTTGCCTTTTCGTTAAGGAGGTCAAAATCTATAAGAAGATAGTTACCCGTAGTTTTTTTTATGTGGTCTACCACAGCCTGAGCGTAATTTTTAAACACAACGAGGTTTTCCTTTAGAAAGTCGTAAAGTTCTTCTGGTAATATGGCGTCTTTGAGATCCCTATACTTAAAGTAAAACTCGGTAAACCTCTGGAGTGCCTGTATGTCCTGCATACCTATGTGCTGAGACAACTTAACAAGGCAGTCTTTAGATGTAGTTTTAAGCCCATAGAGGGTAGAGAGGTGTCTGCAGGGCCGCATACAACTCTCGAAGGCTAAGTTAAAGTCCACGCGCACTTTGTCAAGGACTAGCTTATTGCTTACAAACTCTTCCTTTGGAATGGAAAGATTCTTTTTAAGGTCCACATAGGCTTTTTCAAGGTTTTGAAAACTCTCTAATATGAGGCTTATTTTAGGGCTCTTTTTCATGATTTATAATATACGCTAAGTTCTATGAAAGTCTCTGTGCTTGGTGGTGGTAGGTGGGGAACTGCACTTGCTACGCATTTAGGAAGGTTAGGTCATGAAGTTTTGGTTTACGAAAGAAATCAGGATGTAGTAAGAAAGATCAACGAAGGCAAACATCCTTACATGCAGAATATAACACTCAGCAATGTATCAGCTACACAGCATCTAAAAGATGCAGAAAGCTATTCAGATTATTTGGTAATAGCTCTGCCTGTACAAGCCATCAGAGAAGTCATCAAGAGTATGGACCTTTCTAAAAAGGTGGTTATATCCGCATCAAAGGGGTTGGAAATAGACACTTACAAAAGAGTGTCCCAAATAGTTAAAGAAGTTCACGGTTCTGCTACGGTATTTTCTCTTTCTGGACCTTCCTTTGCGTCAGAGGTGTCAAAAGGTCTGCCCACAGCTTTGGTGCTGGCAGGAGAGTATGGAAAACAGATGAAGGAAGTAAGAGACCTTTTCTTTTCTGAGAACTTCAGGGTTTATCTTTCTACAGACCTTATAGGTGTAGAGCTGGGTGGAGCACTAAAAAATGTAATTGCCATAGCGTGCGGTATATCTGACGGATTAGGTTATGGTGAGAACGCAAGGGCGGCACTTATGACGAGAGGTCTTGCGGAGATGGTAAGAATAGGCATAAGCTTAGGAGCAAAAAGGGAGACTTTCTACGGGCTTTCTGGTATGGGAGACCTTTTCCTCACAGCAAGTTCAAGCCAATCGAGAAACAGAACCTTTGGCTTTTTGATGGGTAAAGGCGTAAAACCTCAAGACGCTTTTATGCAAATAGGACAGGTGGTAGAAGGTGCAGATACTGTAAAAGCCGTAAAAAAACTGTCAGAAGAGTTGGGTGTATACACTCCCATATGTTCAGCGGTATACCAATTGGTGGTTGAGGGTCAAGACCTTCATAAGGTAGTAAGATCCCTCCTTTTGAGACCGCCAAAAGAGGAGTTTGAAAACCTTTAGGAAATTTTTTTTCTGACTTTTTGCAAAAGATTGTGAGCGAGCCTTGTGGGCTCTGGTATTCGGTAAAGGCAGGTTTTAAGTACAAGCTCAATGGTGGTCTTTAGGCTTATTCTATGTCCTACAGACACATAAATGGGTTCTGTGTTATCTCTTGTCCTGAGGACCGCCCCCAAAATGTTTCCTCTGTATGTTAAGTAAGACCAACTCCCCCTTTTTGTGTCTGGCTCCTTGTAGTAACCAAAAAGCTTAGTCTTTGCAACACCAACGCTTACACTCTGTGTAATCACCCCAAAGTGTGAAGCTATACCACATCCTCTTGGATGAGCTACACCTTGTCCATCTATAAAGTAGACATCGGGTTTCTTTTTTACCCTTTGGTGTAAGCTCAGCATCAGAGGAAGCTCTCTAAAAGCTAAAAAGGTAGGTATGTAAGGGAAATCCACTATACCCTCAACCACATCTTCATAAATGGGTTTTAGTGTGTTTATGTCTATAACAACCAAACTGGCCCAAGCTTTTGTAGGGTTATTCCTTATATCTTGAAAGGTAAGGTCTATGCCTCCTACTGTGCGGATTTCCTGAAAATCATCTTTCTGTAATACCTTTTTTGCACACTCTTGCTGTATCCTCTTTAACTCATCAAGGTCCATCACTTGTTTTGGTTTCCTTCAAGCAGTTCCTTCAAAGGTGGGATGTTTTTAGGTATCTGTGGCTGTGGCTTATCGGTGCTTGACCTTCTGGCAAACTTAAACTCTTCTACTTTAACTTTTCTATCTTCTCTTATGTACATCTTGCCTCTTTTTATATTTAATATGTTGTGAAAAGGTTCTCGCTTTAGCTTCCCACCATCTTCGTAAAACACATAACCTTTATGTCCCACCTTCACATAGCCTACAATCTCTTTCTGCTGTCCTTTTGTGCTTTTTGAAAGGCTTGGAAAAACATCCTTCTTCATTATGCTTTCCACCTCATCTGCCAAAGAAAAACCCATCACAGAAAGAACCAACAGTAAAAAGCCCACACTACTATTATGCTCTGTTTTACGCTCCCTTAAGCATGATTTATATCATATTACACAATGGGGTGGGCGAGAGATAATTTTAGATTTTGTGCGGAAAAGTAAATTGCTCCTAAAAAAGCTTTACACTTTAGTTAGACACTTCCTTTAAGAACTGTTCAAGCTCATGTTAGACTTGAAGTAATAATGGTGGTAGATGAGAATGGACGAAGGATAATAACTGCAGTGGAAACTGGAGGACATTATGAGAGTGAGATTGAGATGTCAGCTTTTCTGAATTTCTCACCCGACGTATTACCATTATTATCAAAGCATTCATTACATCTATTTACAACACACGGATCCACATTACAACCTAAGTATTGCATCACTGAAACCAAAGAAGAAAGGGCGCAGCCTAAACTACAGAAGCTTCCTTTTCGTTTATCATAGTTCTCCCTACTGCATGGTAGATTACATTGCTTTATGGGGGGTGGCTCAATGCATTTACAAAGGCTACACTCGTTCTGTCCAAACTTAGCCATAGGATTTAAAAATTTGCGTTATAATATATTTAACAGGCGGTGTAGCTCAGCTGGTTAGAGCGGAGATCTCATAAGTCTCAGGTCGGAGGTTCGAGTCCTCCCACCGCCATTAGTCTACGCTTATTTTCTTTTGCATATGGTACAGGTTCATGATCTCCTCTACTGTGTTAGCGTCTTCTGGTTTTTTGTCAGTCCTTATAAAACCCACCGCTCTTGGAAACCTTAGGGCAAAGCCTGGTTCTTCTGGAGTTCTTCCTGCAGTGTGTAGTGGAGACCTTGTTATTTCGTCAGCGGTCAAAGTTATCACATACTTAGGTTCTACCCAGACATCGGGGTCAAGCAGGGAGTCAACCCTCGCATGTCTGTGGGGCAGTTTTATTTGGTCCAGTAGTGCTTTCAATCTCATCCATTCATCCTCTGTAAAACCTGAACCCACTTTACTTATGGTTTTGAAGGTGTCTGTCTTAGGGTCATATACGGCGGTTAGCAACGCACCTATGCCGAGTTTTGCTCTTGCACCTTTTCCGTAAAAGTAGCCCACTATAACCACATCTATGGTATCCGCCAAAGAGCCCCTGTAGCTTCGCTTTAGCTTTATCCAATTAAAGTTCCTTGAACCGGCAGTGTAAGGCGCATCAAGTCTTTTTGCCATTATTCCTTCCAAGCCTCTTGCCACAACATCCTCAAAAAATCTCTCTATCTCTTTGGCACTGTCCGTTATGAACATTTCTGACTTAAAAAGGACAGAATTTTCAGATAGTATTTCTTCTAGCTTTTTCCTACGCTCTATGAAAGGCTTTTGTGTGTAGTCTTCACCCTCTATGTAAAGCAGGTCAAAAGTAAAGAGCTTGAGGGGAAACTCCTTTGCGTACTCATAAACGTCGTGCTTCCTTTTTCTTTGTATAGTAACCTGAAAGGGATAGAACTCACCTGTCTCTTCGTTGTAAGTTATAGCTTCTCCTTCTATTATCACCTCGTCTTGCTTTATGTTTTCCCATATAGCCTGTTTAAGGTCTGGGAACATTTCCGTCATTCTTTCTAAGTTCCTTGAGTATATCTCTATGTCTTTACCTTTTTTATGCACTTGAAGTCTAAAACCATCATATTTAGCTTCTACTGCACACTTACCCATACGCTTTATGATCTCCTCCGCGCTGGCAACTCTTTCTGCTAAAGCCATTCTGATGGGATAACCCACTTGCACCCTGAAGTTTCTGACACCCTCTATCCCTTTTTGTGCAAGCATCTTTGCAACAAGCCCCAGGTCAGAGCAGAGGTTATATGCCCTTTCTATGTCTCCTTTATAGTCCTTGCCTCCAATAAGACCCGCTAAGGCTTCTATGAGGGTAGCATCTCCTACACCCAGCCTTAGCCTTCCCACGATGATCCTCGCAGTATACTTGGCTTCAAGGTTTGAAAGACCTTTCAGAAGACTCATTATTCTAAGGACTTTATCCTTTGTGCCTCTGGTCGTTGCTATGTCCAAAAGTTCATCATAAACTTGCTTTACACTTAGCCCTTTACCTTCCCACTTTATAAGTTCAAAGGCGGTCTCCCCCATATCTCCTTTTGACTTATAGAGAGTCTCCACTTGAGATGCTCTTACACCACATGTCTTAGAGAGGGCTTCTATCATCAACTTTTCTGAAACCCCCATTTGAACACCTTTGAAGGGTGGAAGTATCTCACCAAGCGTCAGATAAACCATCTTGTCTATGTCTTCGTTAGTGGCTTTGCTAAACATATGCGCCAGTATGTTAGACATCTCTAACCTGCTTGTGGTATTTTCAAGCATCTGAAAGTACTGAGAAAGTTCTAAGAACTTCATCTAAAAACATTATAATTAGATCTCGTAGCACATGTTTGTGGATAAGGTCAAGATCTATGTTAAGGCGGGAGACGGGGGTGACGGTGCTGTAGCTTTTCTGAGGGAAAAATACAAACCTTACGGAGGACCGGCAGGAGGTGATGGCGGAAAAGGAGGTGATGTTATCTTAATGGCTACATCTAAAAAGCTCACACTGTACGACTTCAAATACAAAAGGCACTTTAGAGCTCCCAATGGGGAAAGGGGAAGGGGAAAAAACCAGCATGGGAAAGATGCTCAAGACCTTACACTGGAAGTTCCCATAGGGACTGTTGTGATAGATGCAGAAAGCGGTCAAGTCATCTGTGATCTTACACAAGAAGGGCAGATGTGCGTAGTAGCAAAAGGGGGAAAGGGTGGCAGAGGCAACGCGCATTTTGCCACACCCACAAACCAAGCACCCAAATATGCAGAGAAAGGGCAAAAGGGAGAAGAAAGATGGCTGTTGCTGGAACTCAAGCTCATAGCAGATGTAGGCATAATAGGACTTCCCAACGCCGGAAAGTCTACACTCATATCCAAATTAACCAAAGCAAAACCCAAGATAGCAGACTACCCATTTACCACACTATCTCCCGTGTTGGGCGTTATGGAGCTTGAAGATACAAACAGAATAGCGTTGGCAGATATACCCGGTCTTATAGAAGGTGCATCCCAAGGGAAAGGGTTGGGACTTGAGTTTCTAAGGCACATAGAAAGAACAAAGCTTTTGCTACACTTACTGGATGTATCGGACCAAAGACAAATAGAACCTCTGGAAGCCTTTCAAATAGTCAATTCAGAAATGGAAAAATACAATCCCAAGCTTTTAAGGAAAAAACAGATAGTAGTTGGCACCAAGATAGACATTCTTTCTGATAGGAAAATACTCAATGAGCTCAAAAAAGAATTTGCAAAGATGGGCTACATGTTTATCCCTGTATCTTCTATCACGGGTGAAGGTATGGACACCTTAAAAAAGGTTATAATAGAACAAATCAAAGGAGGGAAAGATGAACCCTTGGGTAATGCTTGAAGAGTTTCCCATGCAGATAAGAGGTGCAAACATTGAAAGCTTGAACATAGAAATTTATAAAGGCATAGCCTTTAGCGGTATGGGTGGCTCTGGCATAGTGGGAGACTTGGCAAAAACATTGCTAGAAAAACACAACATACATGTACCCGTAGTGTCCCTAAGAGGTTATAGCCTTCCACCCTATGTAGAAGAAGGTTGGTTGGTTTTCTGTATTAGCTACAGCGGAAACACAGAAGAGACCCTAAGCGTGGCTCAATCAGCATTAGAAAGAAACATAAAGCCTGTGTGCATAAGTTCTGGTGGAAGACTTGCTGAGCTTGCTCAAAAAGAAAATCTACCTCACTTCTCTTTGCCCGAAGGCTACCCTCCTAGATACGCTTTAGGTCACATGTTGTCCTTAGTGCTTTCCCTTTTGGGTATAAAGAATACTCTTGAAAGCTGTAGTTCCTTTTTGAAAGAAAAAAAAGAAGCTATAAAGGAGGAAGCAAAGAAGATAGCACATTATTTTGAAGGATATATACCCGTAGTTTATGCCACGCAGTTGCTTGAATCAGTAGCTTTCAGGTGGAAGACTCAGATAAACGAAAATGCAAAGACCCTTTGCTACACTGCAGTTCTTCCAGAGCTACATCACAACGAGGTAGTAGGACTTGATAACCCCATAACCAGAAATGTGTGCAGTTTTCTGTTAATGTTTGACCCAGAAGACCACCCAAGAGTTATAAAGAGGGTTCAAATAACGGAAGAACTTCTAAGAGATTTTGGAGTTGCGCCCAGAGTCATAAAGGCAGAGGGTGAGAGTTTCCTGCAGAGGATTTTATACCTTGTACATCTTGGGGATTGGGTGAGTCTGTACCTTTCAGAGCTTTATAAGTACGACCCACTGCCAGTAAAAACCATAGACATTATTAAAAACAAGCTGAGTGTATAATTCTTTGCATTATGGAGATCCAGTGGCTAATCTTTGGTTCTTTAGTTTTTCTTGCCCTTTTCCTTGATCTTTTTGTATTTCACAGAAAGCCTCACAAGGTATCCGTAAAGGAATCCCTACTTTTTTCTGCCTTTTGGGTAATTATAGGTTTAGGGTTTGGTGTTTATGTATGGTACGCAAAGGGAGAGAAAGCTCTCACGGAATACATTACAGGCTATCTCTTAGAAAAAGCTCTCAGTTTGGATAACATCTTTGTTTTTATCCTAATCTTTTCCTACTTTCAGATCCCGGAAAAATACAGACATAAGGTGCTTTTTTGGGGAGTTTTCGGAGCTATAATTATGCGAGCCATATTCATATTTGCGGGAATAAAGTTGGTAGAGCGCTTTGATTGGATAACCTACATATTCGGACTTATTCTTATAGTATCTGCAGTAAAGCTTCTATCCACCGAAGACAAAGCGTTTAACCCAGAGGACACCTTAGTTTACAAAATAGCCAAAAGGCTTCTACCCATGCGACCAGACCTTCAAGGGGGAAGCTTTTTTATCAAGGAAGATAGAAAAATATACGCCACACCCATGTTTTTGGCATTGCTCTTTGTGGAAAGTTCAGATGTAATGTTTGCTATTGACTCTGTACCTGCTATACTCTCCATCTCCAAAGATCCCTTTGTGGTTTACACTTCCAACATCTTTGCCATATTGGGTCTTAGGTCTCTGTACTTTGCTGCGTCTGCAGTCCTAAGCCTCTTTCACTATCTACACTATGGACTTGCTTTTATACTGGGATTTATCGGTGTAAAGATGTTAATATCGGATTTCTACCACATACCCGTTTTTGTATCCCTTCTGCTTATAGTAAGCTCCATACTCCTTTCTATACTGGCGTCTCTTGTTAAGAAAAAGCATGATTGAGTGTTTCGTGTTGGTTGGTGGTGAAAGCAGAAGGTTTGGTGAAGACAAAACCTTATTTCCCATAAAAGGAAAGAGATGCGTAGAGTATGTTGTTGATGCGCTAAAATGTGTATGTGATGAGGTGTTTTTGGTGGGAAAAGATCCTTCAAAGTACTTCTCATTAAAAGGTGTTAAGTTTGTAAAAGATGCATTTGCAGAACAAGGTGCTCTGATCGGCATATATACTGCTCTGAGAAGTGCTAAAACTGACAGGATTCTCGTGGTAGGTGCTGACATGCCCTTGATAAAGCCACCCGTTGTAAGACATCTTCTTGATAACTACAGAGAACCCATCACCGTATACTGCGTAAAAGGAAAACTCTACCCCCTTTTTGGCGTGTATGCTCGTAGTGTTTTGAAAGACCTTGAGGTGTACATCCAAACAGGAAATAAAAAGGTGATAGAATTCATCAAAAAAGTAGGCTATCACTGCATAACAGAAGGAGAGGTTTTGCAGTTTGACCCTGAACTTCAATCCTTTATAAACATGAACACAAAGGAAGACCTACAAACTATATTAAAGATCATGAGCAAGATAAAGTTGAAAGTGAGCGGAATGATTTGTGAACACTGCGCAAGCACAGTGAGAAAAGCCCTTCTGTCGGTGGAAGGTGTAGAAGACGCTAAGGTTAGCCTTGAAAAAGGCGAAGCTGAAGTGGTCACCTACAAAGATGTACCCCTTGAAAACCTAAAAAACGCAGTAGAAGAATGGGGATACAAGGTCGTGGGTGAGGTTTGAAGAGTTAAAAAAACACCTTAAAGGTCTGGAGCTCATCGGCAAAGGATGGAGAAGTTATGTATACAGAGCTCTTTACGGTGATAAAGAGGTTGCTATAAAAGTAGCCAAAGATAAGCACTTACAAGAAGCTATAAGGAAAGAGGCAGACATCTTACAGAGATTAAAAGGTATAGAGAGCTTTCCGCAGATACTTATGAAAGGAGAAGATTTTTTCATGTACGAGTTTATAAAGGGTACTCCTTTTGAAAAATGCACTTTAGACGAAACAGAGAAGATAAAAATATTTTTAAGAATTCTTGAACTTGCCTACTTTCTTGACCGTATGTGTATATCAAAGGATGAATTTCAAAAGCTTGATAAAAACCTGCTTATAGGTGAAGATGGACATGTTTATCTTATTGACTTTGAAAGAGGCAAAATTTCGTGCAGAAGAAAAACAAACCTACCTCAACTGATACAACTCTTTGTCAGAGAAGGCTACTTACCCATACACAAAGCTATAGAACTCGGTAGGTCTTATAAAGAAAACCCAGAAGGTGTGTTTCATGAGTTACAAAAAGTCCTTACTACGCGTCTACCAAACCCTTCTTGAGCTTTACGGATACCAAAATTGGTGGCCTGTTGACCATGAATATCATAAGGTCATGGGTACAGACCCAAGGGAAGAGGTAGTCATATCTGCAGTGCTTACCCAAAACACAGCTTGGAAAAATGTAGAAAAAGCTCTTGAAAATATAAAAAGATACGGGGTCTTATCTCTTGAGTTTGTAAGAAGTTTCGATGAAAAGACTATACAGGAGCTTATAAGACCTGCTGGTTTTTACAGGATCAAGGCACAGAGACTAAAAGAGGTGGCAATTTTCCTAAATCCCATAGATAAAATAAAACATGTAAAACGCCAAGAGCTCTTAAAAGTAAAAGGCATAGGCAAAGAAACCGCGGATGTAATTTTACTCTACGCAGGAGAAAGGCTACATTTTGTAGTAGACAAGTACACTCAGCGTTTTATGGAAAGGTTTTACGGACTTAAGGACAATTATGAGCACCTAAGGAGTTTCTTTGAAGAGAATTTACCTAAAGACATAAAAATTTACAAAGAATTTCATGCTTTAGTAGATGAACACGCAAAAAAATACTGTAGGAGCAGTCCTCTTTGTAAGGACTGCCCCATAAAAGATATGTGTATCAGTGTAAGCCCATCCTTTTGAGTATTTTTCCTCTCCACACCCATAAGAGTATACCCATAATTATCAAGTAAGCGATAGTGACAATTCCCATGAGAGTTCTCTTTGCCTTTTCGGAAGGCGGTGGTTCTGACACGGACCTCAGGTAGGAAATTATCTTAGCTGTATCTTCTGGCCTTCCTGTCATAACAGGTGGCATAGATGTGCCCGGTATAACTTTTTGGGGTTCAAGGATAAAGTTAAAAAGATACTCTTTACCTCTTGCAATGTACATGGTAGAAAGGTCTGGCGGTACCTTACCAAAGGATTCTTTTAATTGAGAAAGCTCTGTATAGAAGGTACTTTCATATACATCTTTGGGTAGTACTTTTCCATACTGCTCTTGAAGCGCTTTCAGATTAGGGTTTGCTTGTACTGCGGATGGATAAACTGCGTCATATCTCACCGAATGGCACGCTTGACAGTTCTGTTCAAATAGCTGTTTACCTTCCTTGACATATCTCTCATCTTCTACTATCTTCTTGTACTGTATTGGCATTTCGTAGGTCTCGTGAGGTGCAAATATATTATTTACCCATATTATGTAAAAGAAAATAAGAGCTAAAAGCGTGAAAAATACAACCTTTATCATGTTTTGTCACCTCCTCTCGCTTTGTACCAGCCCCACTCTACAATGGATATTATGGGTAATGATAGGAAGAAGGAGAAGAGTCCCGCAGTAAAAACCAAACCCAACATGGCGTTTGTAGGTGTAGGAGGCATAGTGCCCAAAATGGTCAGAGCCATGGCAGATATGATTAAAACTATGTACATGACAAAAAACAGTGGTCTTCTCCTGGCGCTCTTATACGGAGAGAAGTCAAGGAAGGGAAGCAAAAGAAGTAGCAATAAGGCTAAGCTGAAGGCGATAAAACCTAAGAATTTGCTAGGAATGGACCTAAATATGGTGTAAAAAGCCAAAAGATACCACTCGGGCGCTATGTGAGGAGGAGTTTTAAAAGGGTTTGCAGGTTCAAAGTTATCGGGTGGTAAGAAATGATGCATGTAGAAAAACACAAAGAAGAAAAATACCGCTAAGTATCCCATTACATAAGCACCTTCTTTCAGCGTTATGTAAGGGTGGAAAGGAACTCCTTCCTTCTTCTTGTCTATCTCTACGCCCTCTGGATTAGATATGCCTGCAGCTCTAACTAGGTAAAGGTGAAAACCTACTAAACCTAAGAGTATAAGGGGTAAAAGCCATATGTGGAGCCCGAAAAACCTCCCAAGAGTTATCTGCCCAAGTTCATATCCACCTTTCATCCAAACAGATATGGTCTCACCTAAAGCTCCGGGAATGGCTGTTGGTATCTCCGTAGTGACCACCATACCCCAGTAGGAGAGCTGACCCCAAGGTAGTAGGTAGCCAGATAGTGCAGTCATCAGAAGTACAAAGTATATGAAAAATCCCACTATCCAGGTAAGCTCTCTGGGCTTTTTGTAAGCGTTGTAGTAGATGCCAGTAAATATGTGTAAGTAAACTATCGCCAAGAAAAAGTTTGCTCCCGCTGCGTGAACTTGTCTTATTAGCCACATAAAAGGTACTTCTTTCATTATGGTGTAGTTGGCACTGTCAAAGGCGGTATGAACATTAGGCTGGTAGTACATGGTGAGAAATATGCCAGAGATGATCTGTATGGCAAAGGCTACAAGGGCCATAATTCCAAAAGCGTAAGGAAAGGTTAAGTTTTTGGGTACTTTATAATCAACCATCTGGGATTGCCAAAGCTCACTTATGTGTGCCCTTTCATCTATCCACCTTCCTATTCTTCCCAGCATTTCTTAACCTCCTTTAAGTTTGTTCTTTAATAAAACCTGGCTCACCTATCACGAGTTTGTTCCCTTGAAGGTTTTGAGGAGGTATGTGTAAAGGCATAGGCGGAGGACCGGCTATGTTATCACCCCAAGGCGAGTAAAAACCACCATGACATGGACAGTGAAATACAGGATATTTATACTCTGCTTCTCCCTGTGGTTTCCAAAGAGGTATACAGCCAAGGTGCGTGCAGACTGCTATAAGAGCATAAGCATTATGCCCCTCAAGAAGTTTCCTGTTTTTATCCTCTTTGGTAGTGCCGTTCCACTGAAAGTTTGCCGGCAGATGCACAACAAAAACTGGCTTACCTTTCCAAGAGACCACCCTTACATTACCCTCGGGTATCTGGGATATGTCCACTTCTACCTTAGCTCCTGCTAAGGATGCAGCGCTGGGAGCGAGGGTCTTTATTATGGGATAAAGCACTCCCACAACCCCAACCACTCCCAGCCCACCTATGGCAAGACCCATGAAATCTCTTCTTGAGGCTTCCATAGCATTACCTCCTGAGCGTATTCATAACAGATTAATTATATCACCAAAGAACAAAACAAAAGGGATAAAAAGACTTTTTAATACTTGTTATTTGCTATAAAAGTTCTTATATATATAATTATAAGAGCTGTCATTATTAATGCTCTTAGGAGGTTTAGTTATGAGCAAGCATGTGGTAGTACTGGGTGGTGGAATAGGAGGTATAGCCACCGCTTATAACTTGAGGAAGTTAGACAAGAACCTGCGCATTACGGTTGTATCTGGAAGACCTTACTTTGGCTTTACACCAGCTTATCCTCATTTGGCTCTTGGTTGGAGGAAATTTGATGATATCACCATGCCTTTAGCACCTCTGCTCTCAAAGCACGGTATAGAGTTTGTCAACGAAAACGGCGAGAGCATAGACCCAGATGCAAACAAGCTTAAAACTGCAGGGGGTAAGGAAATACAGTATGACTATTTAGTAATAGCTACAGGACCAAAGCTTGTTTTTGGTGCGGAGGGTCAAGAGCAGTACTCCACATCTGTATGTACTGCAGAACACGCTATGGAACTCAACAAGAGATTAGAAGATTTTTACAAAAACCCAGGACCTGTAGTAGTTGGTGCCATACCTGGAGTTAGTTGTTTTGGTCCTGCGTACGAATTTGCCTTTATGCTTCACCACGAGCTAAAAAAGAGGGGTTTAAGACACAAAGTACCCATAACTTACATTACCTCTGAGCCTTATGTGGGGCACCTGGGTTTGGGTGGTGTAGGACCTTCCCGTAGGCTGATGGAAGACACTATGGCAGAGAGAAGTATAAAATATATAGCTAATGTCAAGATAACCAAAGTGGAACCTGATAAAGTAATTTATGAGGATCTTGAAGGAAAGACTTACGAAGCTCCTTGCAAGCTTTCCATGATCATGCCAAGGTTTATGGGACCGGAAGTGGTGGCATCCGCAGGGGATAAAGTGGCAAACCCTGCCAACAAGATGGTCATAGTAAACAGGTGCTTCCAGAATCCCACATACAAAAACATATTTGGTGTAGGTGTAGTAACAGCTATACCACCTGTGGAGCAAACGCCTATACCTACGGGGGCACCAAAGACAGGCATGATGATAGAACAGATGGCCTTAGCGGTTGCTCACAACATAGTAAGCGATATAAGAAACTCAGCAGATAGATATGCACCAGAGCTTTCTGCTATATGCATAGCGGATATGGGTAGTGATGCTATGGGATTTTACGCATCTCCTGTTCTTCCACCGAGGTCTGTTGTGAAGTATAAGAAAGCCGTATGGATGCACTGGATAAAGTCTGCCTTTGAAAAGTACTTTATGTGGAAAGTAAAAACGGGTGATGTTGCACCCTTCTTTGAGGAAACAGCGCTGAAGTTCATGTTTGGTGCTCATCCTATACACATCTGTAAGGACTGTGCGGGTTCTCCGGGTTCTGCTTGCTAATCCCTACTCAAATAAACTATGGAGGTGCCCGCACCTCCTTCCTTTGGATAGCCTTCCCTGTGAAATATAACCAATTTAGAGGATGAAAGGTACCCTTCAACGGTCCTTTTAAGAACACCATGCCCATGTATAACTTTTACGCTTTTTATACCCATCCTGTACGCTTCTTCCAAAAATAACTCTAACTTACGAAGTGCTTCATCTACAGACATACCTATGAGGCTTATTTCCGAAGGAAGTCCCTTCCTTATTTCAAAACCTGCCAAACCTTCCTCTTCCCTTTTGGGAGGTGGTTCTGTTTTTTTTAGATCCTTTAAACTGACCCAAGCCTTTACACCACCGAAAGATACGCCTGCTTTACCTTCTTTTATCTCTAAAACCCTTCCCCTTGAACCCATAAGCTCTACCCAGTCCCCCACTTTTATCTCCTCCTTCTTTAGCCTTCTTTCTATGTCTTTTCTCTTTTCCTTTACAAACTCTCTGAGCTTTTGCCTTTCTTTTGCGCTACTTAAGAGCTCTTCGCCCTCCTTCATAAGCTGATTGAGATATTCTTGTGCTTCTTTTAAAACACTTTCCCATCCGTGTTCTTTCTGTCTTTCAAGCTCATAAAGGAGTAGTTCCTGTTGTTTTTTTAGATTTTCCAATTCTAACCTATCCTGTTCAAGCTCTTTAAGTTTTTCCTGATACTCTCTTATGTAGTTTTCTAAGTTCTCTTTTGCGGTAATATATTCCCTGGAACCTTCTGGTAGGTTTTCCTGTGCTATCCTTAGTATCTCATCTGG
The DNA here is from genome assembly GCA_028276405.1 of Hydrogenobacter sp. GTDB lineage: Bacteria > Aquificota > Aquificia > Aquificales > Aquificaceae > Hydrogenobacter. The sequence continues at coordinate 20,053 of JAPYWJ010000005.1, read as the reverse complement.
TATTCCGTAGCGCTTTGCTATTTCAAGAGCCATGCTTTCACTTATGGTGTTGTATATTATTGTGTAGGTAGGTTCCAAGCTTTCCTTATTAAAAGAAACGCTGGCTGGTGTGTAGTAGTCCGAATTTATAGCATAGAGCTTTATAGGTGTGTGATGCGTGGTAGCAAATACATAAGCTCCTTTCTTACGCAGATACTCCAAGAGTCCTATGCCTAAGGCAGAGCCTTCTAAAGGATCCGTGCCAGCTCCCAGTTCATCAAGAAGCACCAAAGACTTGTCATCAACCGTAGGCAGAAAATCCACTATGTTGGATATGTGGGCGGAGAAGGTAGAAAGATTCTGCTCTACGCTTTGTTCATCACCTATATCGGTGAATATGCTATCAAAGATGGGTAGCTTGCTACTTTCTTCCGCAGGCACAGGCAAAGCGCACTGAAACATAAGAGCACAAAGTCCTAATGTTTTGAGAGCTACAGTCTTACCTCCCGTGTTGGGACCCGTCAAAAGTAAGCCTCTTCTCTCAGAAAGCAGTATGTCTACGGAAACCACTCTCTCTTTTAAGAACACAAGCAGGGGATGTTTAACGGACTTGAGTTCTATGCTGTCTCCTAACTGTATCAACTTACCACCAGACGCTTGGGCGAACTTGGCTACTGCCTTCAGAAAATCTACTTTTAAGAGAGTTAAAAAAGCATCGTATAATCTGCTGGAGTACTCCCCTATGTAAGAAGTGATCCTTCTTAGTATTCTTTTTATTTCATCTTCCTCTTCACCTCTTAAAGTTACGAGCTGATTGTTTAACTCCACTACATTATGAGGCTCTATGTAAGTAGTAAAACCAGAGGAGGATGTACCGTGAACTATACCTATAATCTTCTTGGCTTCTGTTGTTTTTACAGGAAGGACATACCTGTTGTTCTTAAAAGCTACAAATTTATCAGAAAACACGCTGCTTGCATCTGGTCTTAAAAGCAAATTTTCAAGCCTTTTCATAATTTCTTTTTCTACACTTCTGATCCTTTGTCTTATTCTACTTAGCTCCTCGCTTGCTGAATCCTTCACAAACCCTCTTGGGTCTACTGAAGACTCAATAAGGGTTTCCAGGGTTGAAAAGAGATAAAGGTTCTTGGTTATAGCCTGAAGGTTTGTATACTCGTTTGCATGGCTACCTATAGCTTTTCTTACCTCTTTTATGAGTTTAATGACCTTTAAAAGAGATAGTACTTCCTCTACGGTCAGAAAAGCATCTTTTATAGAAGATCTCTTTATTAGTTCTTCTACATCATCGAAAGGATAGATGGGTACATTTTCCTCTATCTTCATAAAGTCCCGCGTGATGTTTATTTCACTTTTTAGGTGTTCTGAGTCTTTTATGGGTCTTATGCTGTCCACAAACCTTTCGGTAGCCTTTGAGTGGACAAACTCCTTTATTTTGTCTAATACTTTAAAAAATTCTAACCTTTCTAAGTCTCTTTCCCTCATTCAGAAAGAATAATAGGCAAAAAACTCCCCTTGATCAATTACAAAAGGTTTTTCTTCTTTAGGGCTTTAAGCAATCTTTTTCTCGCAGCCCTTTCCTTTCTCTTTTTCTTCTCGCTGGGTTTTTCGTAGAACTGCCTCCTTTTTACCTCTGTAAGTATGCCTTCCTTCTCTACGATCCTCTTAAACTTCTTTAACACCTTCTCAAAAGATTCGTTTTCACCAACTTCCACTATTGCCAACTAAACCACCTCCACAGACTTATTATACCACATTTTGTTTTGCAAGCAAGGCAATGTCAAACACCTCATCAAGATTTTTCACAAAGTTAAGGGTCATTTTGTCCCTTACATACTCAGGTAAATCTTCAAGCACCTCATCTTTGTTCTTTTCTGGAAGTATCACCTCATATATGCCTGCCCTTTTTGCTGCAAGTATCTTTTCCTTTAGACCTCCCACAGGAAGAACTCTACCCCGCAGGGTCACTTCCCCCGTCATAGCTACATCCATCCTGACAGGTCTTTCCATAAACAGAGATACAAGCGCTGTAGCTATAGTTATACCTGCTGAAGGACCATCCTTTGGAACAGCACCTTCTGGTACATGTATATGCACATCAAAGTTAGAAAAAACTTCAGGGTCTATGCCGTAATCTTCTGCTTTGGATTTTATATAAGATAAAGCTGCTTGAGCCGACTCCTTCATAATATCGCCTAACGATCCTGTAAGTATCAAATTCCCTTTACCCTTGAACTTGGTAGCTTCTATGAGCATAATCTCACCACCCACTTCCGTCCAAGCAAGCCCCACCGCTATACCCACCATAGGATGCTCTTCTTTTTCTATGTATCTTTTTGGCACGCCAAGGTAAGGGTAAGTTTTTATGTCCTGGGCGCTTACTTCAAAAGGTGGCTTTTCTCCTTTGAGCTTTTTGATGGCTAACTTTCTGAGAATGCTTCCCAGATATCTTTGTAGGTTCCTAACACCTGATTCCCTGGTATAGCCTCTTATGATTTCAAGGATGGCATCCTCTTGGAGCATCACTTCTCCTTCTCTGAAACCGTGAGGTGGTAAAAGCTTAGGTAATAAATGCTGTTTTGCTATAAATACTTTCTCTTCTTCTGAGTATCCAGATAGGTTTATAACCTCCATCCTGTCAAGCAAAGGTCTTGGGATAGTATCCATTCTGTTAGCTGTGCATACGAAAAACACATCGGAAAGGTCAAAAGGCACACCTATGTACAAGTCCAAAAAGCTCTTATTCTGTTCTGGATCAAGAACTTCCAAGAGTGCCGCTGCTGGATCTCCTTGAAAAGATATGGATATCTTATCTACTTCGTCTAACACTATCAAGGGGTTTTTTGTGCCTACCTGCTTTATTGCCTGTATGATCCTGCCCGGCATAGCACCTACATAAGTCCTCCTGTGCCCCCTTATCTCCGCTTCATCTCTTATACCGCCCAAAGATATCCTGACGAATTTTCTACCTAAAGATTCTGCTATGGACTTTCCCAAGGATGTTTTACCCACACCCGGAGGACCCACAAAACACAGTATCTGAACAGCTGACCGTTTGCCTTTGGTAAGTTTTTTTACAGCTAAGTATTCAATGATCCTCTCCTTTACCTTTTCAAGGTTGTAGTGATCTCTGTCTAATATAAGCTTTGCCTTTTCAAGATGGTACCTGTCTTTGGTCTTTTTGTTCCAGGGTAAATCTAATACCCAATCAAGCCAGGTTCTTAAGACCCCTGCTTCTGCAGAATCAGGATGAAGTTTTTCCAATCTGTTTATCTGCTTTTCTATCTCTGCCTTTACGGACTTCTCAAGCTTTAATCCAGAAAGCTTTTTTCTGTACTCCTCTATCTCTGCCTTCCTATCATCGCCTTCTCCTAACTCTTCTTGTATGGCTTTGAGCTGTTGTCTCAGGAAGTATTCCCTTTGCTCTTTTTCCATCCTTTCCCTTGCTATGTTTCTTATCTTGCTTTGTACTTCAAGAAGCCCCACTTCGTTAAGGGCGTACTGATGCACCATCTTTAGTCTTTCTCTTGGGTCTATGATCTCAAGTATTGCTTGTGCTTCCTTGGACTTTATATCAAGTATGGATGCTGTCAGGTCCGCAAGTTTTCCAGGATCCTCTATGTCCCTTATGATCATAAGGAGGTCAGGAATTACTTGCTTTCCCAAAGATACCGCCCTATCCAAAAGCTCTTTGAGTGAACTCATATAACCCTTATCCTCTTTTGTGAGCTCTTCTGGGGGAATGTGCTGGTCTTCTATAGGCTCCACTAAGGACATGTAGTAGCCTTCATCTTTTCTGTAGCTTTTAAGTTTTGCTCTTTTTATACCCTGCACTAAGACTTTTAGTCTTCCTTCTTCTATGGGTGCGGTTCTAATAAGATGAGCTATGGTTCCTATCTGGTAGAGATCTTTTTCTGAAGGCTCTTCTACATCTCTGTCCTTCTGAAGTACGAGGAATATGAGCCTGTCTCTCTTTAGTGCCTCTTCTACCGCCCTTATGGAAAAATTCCTACCTACAAACAGAGGCATCACCATTGTTGGGAACACCACAAGGTCCCTCAAAGGCATAGTGGGAATTTCAAAACTTCCTTCTGGAATCTGGGGTATCTTTATAAGCTCCTCTCCTATCATCTGATCTCCTCTAAAAAGATATCACACTTACCTTTGAGCATGATCTCTTTTATATTAGCATCTTTTACGAGATTTTCTATGTTCCTAAAGAAGGTTATTCTTGTGTATCTATGGGCGTTTATTATGTTTTTGATGGCTTCTACCGCTTTATCAAGAAAGTCATTCACCACTATATAGTCAAAGTGTCTTGCACAGGCTATCTCCGTCTTTACCTTTTGCTCCCTTTCCAATAAATTCTCATCCCTATAGCCTCTCGTAATGAGCCTTCTTTTTAGCTCTTCAAGGGATGGAGGTAGCAGAAAGATAAGGATGCTTTCTGGAAGCTTTTCCTTTATACTTTTTGCACCTTGCACATCTATCACCAAGAGGGCATCTTTACCTTCCTTCAGTATTTTTTCTACTTGCTCTTTGGGAGTGCCATAGTAATTGCCATACACGACAGCGTATTCAAGAAAAACTTCTTTCTTTATACCCTCTTGAAACTCTTCTTTAGTCATAAACATGTAATCTACACCTTCTACCTCACCATCCCTTTTCTGCCTTGTGGTAGCAGTTATAACCTTCTTTATGTTATAAACTTCCCTTACGAGCTTTTCCGCAACAGTGGTTTTGCCTGTCCCCGAGGGTGCAGAAAGCACAAATAAATGGCTCATATAAGAGATTTTAACAAAAGATGGAGACACTATCCTCTCAAGACATTAAGCAGTTTACTTCGCAAATCCAAAGCCTCGGACTGTTCTATCAGACCCCTCTCAAAAACTTGCTTATCCACCCTTGTGGGTTCAAGCACCGACACGATGTATTCCATAGATCTGTACGCCTTTAGCGGATCTCCGCATGTGTAGACATCCACAGTAGCAAGTCCGTGTTCGGGCCAAGTGTGAATGGATATGTGGCTTTCAGCCAGAAGGACAACGCCTGTGGCTCCGTGAGGTTGGAACTGATAGTAGTGAGAGGAGATCTTGGTAAGACCTGCAACCTTAACGGCACTTTCAAGTAAGTGCCTTATGTCCTCGACCTTGTCAATAAGGTCGGGGTTAACGCCGTAAAGGTCTGCTAGGATATGCAGTCCGAGGGTCTTTGCCATTTTCTCTCCTCCTTGTCAAGATTTTTGGGCAGAGCAAAACGCCTCATCACAAAACACCTCCTTTAAGACAGAATAGTAAATTATAATACTTTTCATGGAAAAAGCAAGAAGAAAAAAAGAAATTAGACCCACTTCTTCTCTTGTCAAACAGGCTGTGTTTAACATATTAGGAGACATAAGAGGTTCTCTGTTTTTAGACCTTTATGCTGGCACCGGTCAGATGGGGCTTATGGCTGAGGAGAGAGGTGCGGAGGTGATTTTTGTGGAGAGAAATCCCAAGTTTGCCAAAGAAATTAAGAGGAAGGCAAAGAGTAATGTGATAGTATCCGATGCACTAAAGTTTCTGGTGAACTTTGATAGAGAGGCAGATGTGATCTTTGCAGACCCACCTTATAACTATGAAAATTACGAAAAACTTATAAAACTTTCGTTAAAAGTTCTCAAAAAAGGTGGAATTTTTATATTAGAACACGGGAAAAAGATAGATTTTGATGCAGAAAGAAAGAAAGTTTACGGAGACACAGTACTGTCCCTTTGGAGGAAGAAAGATGACTAAAGTAGTCTATCCGGGCACCTTTGACCCCCCACACCTTGGGCACCTTGATATAGTAAAGAGGAGCTGTGAGGTCTTTGATTGCGTAGTGGTAGCAGTTGCAAGAAACCCAAGAAGACACTTGCTTTTTAACATGGAGGAGAGAGTGGAGATGTTTAAGAAGATGGTGGAGTGTTTAGGGAATAAAGTTGAGGTGAAGGGTTTTGACGGGCTTTTGGTAAATTTTATGCTTGAGGAAGGGATAAGGTTGATAGTCAGAGGTGTGAGGTTATTCACAGACTTTGAATATGAACTTCAGATAGCCATGAACAATTACAAGCTTGCAAAAGTTGAAACCATCTTTATGATGCCTTCGCAAGACTACATACATATAAGCTCCACCATAGTAAGAGACATAGCGTCTTACTGTGGGGACCTTAAAGGACTTGTCCATCCGTATGTGGAAGAGAAACTTAAGGAAAAGTTTGGTTGTTTGCGTGTTAAAATGTAATAAACTATGCGCAAGTGGAGTGTGCTATTCTTATTATTTTCCCTTGTGATCCTCCCCTCGTGTAAAAAAGAAGAAAAGCCTGTTAGCTTTGAAAGCATAGAAGTTTACTTTTCTCCAAAGGGCTCTGCCCAGTCTGCTATCATAAAAGAACTACAAAAAGCGCAGAAAAGCCTTGACATAGCTATGTTTGCCTTCACTTCAAGAGAGCTCAGCTCTGCGGTACTGGATGCTTACAGAAGAGGTGTGAAGGTTCGGATAGTTATGGATCAAGGGCAAGCAAAGGAGAAATTTTCAAGATATCCCATCTTTGTTCAGGCGGGCATACCTGTAAAACTTCTACCTGTAGAGGGTAAAAAGTTCGTAAAAGGGTTGATGCATAACAAGTTTGCAGTAATAGATAGAAAGACTGTGATCACGGGTAGTTATAACTGGACAGCCAGTGCAGAGGAAATCAACTACGAAAACCTTCTTATTATACGCAGTCCACAGCTTGCGGAGAGATACGAAGAGTACTTTGAAAATATGTGGAAAAAAGCGGGCGACGGGATTTGAACCCGCGACCTTCTGCTTGGGAAGCAGACGCTCCACCGCTGAGCTACACCCGCTTTAATCAGTAAGTATAATATCACAGTTTCAGAAAAGCAAGGTACCTGTATACCAAGTTAGAGTAAAGGTGCAAAAGGCTTACAAAGATCAGAGATTGGGTCTTTTGGTAGACAATGCCAAAAAGGAGCGAAGGGAAAAATGTGAGCACAGACTGAAGATTTTGATACAGAAGCAAGTGGGGAAAGGTAAACATAAAAGATACTATAAGATTACTGTATCTACGCATCAAGTAGCCCCTGAAGAAGAGCTCTTCAGCAAAAGCAGAAAAACTCATAGAAAAGAGCGTATAAATGCCTATGCCCGTGAATAGGCATGCAGGGAGGGTAATTAAGAAAAGGTTCCATCTGTTTTTCCACCTTAAGGGATCTTCCAAGAAGAGCAAAGGAGAGAGCAGTATAAAGGTAGAGAAGTCAGGAAGTCCAAATAATTTCCTACTCAGAAGGCTTCCCAAGAGTAGTAGGTAGAGAAACACCTCAGAGTAGTTTTTTATAAACCAGTCTATCCTCTTGCCTATCATATATAACCTCAAAACTGGAAAAGTGTTCACCAGACTTTAAGTCCATTACGATGTGAAAGTACCTACTTTTTACATCAACTAAATCTCTTATGGCGTAGAGAATGTCAAAATTAAAGCCATCTACAAAGAGCAAATCCTCTACCTTTCTGAAAGGCTCTTTGGTCCTTCTGTCTATGATCCTGTTTGCCAATGTTTGGTCTATTCTTGGGTCAAGAGCCATAAGTATGTAAGCGTTGGCAGTGTTGATATTTATCTTTCCAGAAGAGAATACGGTAGTTAAGCTAAAAAGCCCCGGATAAAACTCATTACCTACTGTCTTACCCACAAGATCCTCTTCTTTAAATCCTGCCCACCTTAATTCTTCTTTTGAATCTAAGAGAGCCTTTTTTATTGGGTATTTGGTATCTATACTTACATCGCTTTTGCCTTCCCATGCAAGTAGATTTCTCTCATAGGATGTGTCTATATGGAGCAACTTAAGAAGTCTTTCAAAGAACTTACCGTACGCTTTGTCATCCACATAATTTAAGTTCAAGAATCTCTCCTCGTCGTATATGCTTATGTTAAGCTCTCCTTTTTGAGTTTCAAAAGTTAGAGGGTAAGCCCATCTGTCCTGAAGACTATCCACTGAAGGATCGTCTTTTTTTAAGATATCAAGCACTACAGGAAGTACTGACATAAACACATGGTAAGCTTGCTGTTTAAAGTAAAGCTCTTCTACTATATTGCGCAAAGACCTGACACTACTGTAAGTGTCCACGGCATAGTACACAGAGGATAAGAAAAATAACAGAACCAAAAACACTATCATCTTAGGACCATTTCCACATCAAACAGTCCTTGACCTGTGTTGTCCACCGCTTTGAACTTATCTATTTTTATGCCGCGTTCTTCAAGAGAGTAGACGAGCTTGGGTATGCTAGCACCGGAAATTTTTCTTGCCTTCACTTCGTATCCTGTATCTGTCTGTCTCATAGAAAAGAACTCTCCTCCTACCTGAGATATCAAGCTCTTCAAAAGGTCTTCAGATGGCTCCTGCCTTTTATTCTGTTTGTAGTTCTTCATGAGAAACATCACTTCTTTGTGTTTTAGGTATTCTTTATAGTAAGCATCTCTTAGCTGGTAATACCTGTTTAAAAACACATAGAAAAGTATGCAAAATAGGAGAAGGAATAAAGTGTTTAAACTTCTCTTTGTGAGCATCTACCTTTTTATTATATTCACTTTTGAACTTCAAAAGGAAAACTGACCTTTTTAGTTTCGTTATCTATTCTATACTCAACTCTTAGGATCACTCTTTTTTGATAGTTAGGAGGTTTCTGAAAGTATACAAAACCCTTAAGAATAGCCCCCGGCTCCACTGAACCAAAAAGAAAGGCGTTATTTACTATGTCAGGATAAGAAGGAGGATAGTAAGGGTAGTAAGGATAATAGCCAAACCAGTAAGGAGATGAGTAGTAAGATATTCCAAAGGAAAGCCCTATGGAAGTGGTCAGCATGGATGTTATATCGCTGGGAGGTATGGGATTGTATTGATGGTTTGCATCGTCAATTAGGTGTATGTCTTTCCTTTCTATGTAAATGTCTTTTGTAGATAGGTTTCTTATCTCTAAGTATATGGGTAGAACATAGTAAGGGAGGTCCGACGGTGAGTATATCCACGCGTGAGTTTTGACCAATATCTGTACATCTTTGTCCTTATAAATAGCGGTCAGCTTTTCCTTATCCACAGTAAGCCCATCTTCTAAAGGAACTAACTTTACGGTAGGAGCACAACCCAAAATTAATACAAGGATAAAGAAAAGTAATCTTCTCATAGTTCTGTCTTTAGCTCAACCCTTTGACCTCTTTTCATCATCTCTTTTATAGCTTCAACGCCTTTTTCAAAATCTACCACCACACCACCAAAACCCTTTGCAAAGTTCTCCGCATGTTCTTTGTTAGCAAAGGCTATTGCAGAAGGACTACAACAAGGTACAGCTGAAGACCCTATAACATACCATGCAGAGTAGCAGTTTATAGGATTACCACTTATAAAGTCCCAAGTCATGCAGGCTTCCACTTGATCTTCTTTTATATTTTTGTAAATTAAAAGACCACAGTGAGCACAACACGCTTTTATCTTTCCATCTTTGAGGTGATATATAAACTCAAGCCTTTTATCCACTAGCTTTGTGCAATAAGCACAGGTCTGCCTTCCTTCCTTTTCCTCCTTTGCATCTGCTAAGGTTTTTAACTTTAGCTCTCCGTGTTTTCTTACTAATTTTCCCTCCTTCTCCAACTCTCTGACATCTCGGTAAATGGTCATAAGGGATACTCCAAAGTATTGAGAAAGCGCCTTTACATTATTGTAGCCCTCCTTTACGAGCTCCATTATCCTCTCTTTCCTGTCCATACCTAATAATTTAAGTTTTTAACCAACCCTCCGCAAGAAGTCTCCATCTTCTGTAAGGTGGAGATGAATTGCAAAGAGATTGACAGACATTCAGTTTCAGGATAGAATGACAACTAAATATGCAAGAGACAAAAATAATCAAAAAAGCCTATAAATACCGCATTTATCCAAACAAAGAACAGCAGGAATACTTCGCCAAGAACTTTGGCTGTTGTAGGTTTGTTTGGAATAAGATGTTAGCAGAAAAGCTGTCTGCCTACGAAAAGGGAGAACCCATACCAAGAATTACGCCCGCCAAGTATAAAGAAGAGTTTCCCTTTCTCAAAGAAGTGGATAGCCTTGCCCTTGCTAATGTGCAGTTGCAACTTGAAAAAGCTTTCAAGAACCACTTGAAAAACCCAAAACATCTTGGATTGCCTAAGTTCAAAAGAAAAAAGGATAAGCAATCTTACACTACAAACAATGTGAACGGTTCCATAAGGGTAGATTTTGAAAAAGGGCTGTTGTATCTACCAAAGATAAAGGACGGGATAAAGATGGAACTGCATAGAACCTTTGAGGGGCAGATAAAATCTGCCACTGTGAGTAAGACAAAAGATGGAAAGTATTATGTTTCTATCTTGGTGGAGACAGAAGAACCAAGAAACAAGGTTATAGAACCCAAAAGCAAAGCCTGTGGAATAGATTTAGGTCTGGAACACTTTGCCACCATTACCAACGATTTTGGGACTTACAAGGTAGAACATCCCAAACATCTAAGGCGTGTGGAGAAAAGACTGAAGAAACTTCAAAAAGCTTTATCAAGGAAGAAAAAAGGGTCAAAGAACTACGAAAAGACAAGGCAAAAACTTGCTAAACTACACGCTTATATATCCAACGCAAGGAAGGACTTTTTGCATAAACTGTCCAAAGCCATCATAGACGAAAACCAAGTTGTGGTGGTGGAGGACATAAACATAGAGGGACTACTGCGGACAGACCTTGCCAAGTCCATCTTAGACAGTAGCTGGTCAAAGTTTTTGACCTATCTCAGGTATAAGGCAGAGTGGTATGGGAGAACTTTTATTCAAGTGGAGAGGTTCTTCCCATCTTCCAAGTTATGCCATTGGTGTGGCTATAAAAAAGAGGACTTGGCTTTGTATGAAAGAATTTGGGTCTGTCCTGTATGTGGGAAAGCCCACGACAGGGATGTGAATGCGTCTATAAACCTATACTTGGTAGGGATGGAACAGCCCGAAGTTAAGCCTGTGGAGCATGCTCTGGTGGATGACCGTATCCCTTACGGGATACCTAAAAAGCCATCATGCGTTGAAGCAGGAAGCTCCACCTTCTATAAGGTGGGGTAGTTCACCATTTTATAAGCCACCCTTCTTGCTCCTTGTCCGTCAACTAAGAGTCTGCCTACCTCTGACATTTTTAACCGGATGTTAGCATCTTCAAGGCTCCTTATATACTTTGCAATTTTATCCAAAAGCATGCCATCTTCCCACCAACCTGCATAAAGGGCGAATCCTACCTTCTCCCAACTTAAGCAATTTAGGAGTTGGTTTTGTGCTACAGCAACAAGCACACTTGGAAGTCCTACTCTTGCTAACTCATAAGTAGTTTGTCCACCTGCACTAACTGCCATATCACACAAAACCATAAGAGTCTTCATATCTTCTTCTGAAAGGTTTTGGTAGATCCTAACTTTATTTGACTTCAGAGAAAGTATTTGGCTTCTGTTTTTAAAACCAGAGCCTATAACCACCAGTTTATCAATATGAGGAAAAACATCCTCAAGATGCTTGACTACCCTAAATGTCATATTTTGAGCATCATCTCCACCGAAGGTTATGAGTATTCTTTCTATCTGCATACCTATATCTTTTTTTTCCACATGCCAAAAAGCCCTACGCAAAGGCGTGTACTGTGTTCCTAAAAGGTAATAGACACTATTCTTTATTGGGTAGTTTAACTCTCCAGCATATACACTTCCGTTAAGCACATAACCACAAGGATATTCAAGTCTGTTAAAGTCATCTACAAAAAGACACTTCTCTGCTTTAGCGCACGCTATTTGGTAATGCTCTTGCTTAGCAAGATAAGAGTCTACTATCACTATCTGTGCATCTTCTAGCTCTTTTTCAAAAGAGTTTAAATTTTCTACCCAATCCATGAGCTTTAGGGGAACATGGATAACTTCTTTTACTTCTTCTCCGCCCTTTACGATAAAGATACACTCTTTGGAAAACTCCTCAAAAGCCTGACATAAAGAAAGACACCTACTAATGTGACCAAAACCTATCCCTTTACCACCTTCTGTGAAGAACTTAATCCTCATCTATTTCAAACTCCGCATAGCCCACGCATGCTCTGTGTATGTTCTCATCAAAGGGTTTTTCATACTCACCATATCCATGAGTAAAGTTAAATCCAGAAAAGTAAAGTTTTAGTCTGTTCCCTTCTATCAGGGGTTGGCTGGCGGTGGTTATCATACCATCATGCCAGTCTTCCCATGGTATCAACGGTTCATCAGATAGCCTTTTCCACCTTACGCAGTCTTTACTGTAAGCAAGGTAAAGTCCTATCTTTCCTTCGTGGGTTCCTCTTTCAAACTCATACTCTATAAAGAAAAGCCACAAAATACCTAAGTAGTAGTCCTTGTAATTAAACGCACAAAGCCCGTAAAAGTCAGCCCATCTAAAACCAAAAGAACGAGCTAGTCTGTCCTCATCTTCTGAAGGTATCCATACAGTTTTAGGTTTTGTCCAGTTTATAAAATCTTTGCTCGTAGATAGTCCCACACACCTTCTGGTTCTTCCTTCTTGGTCCATCTTGTAAGTTTTTACCATAGCTCTATAAACCTTTTTCCTAGCGTCGTAAAAAACCGGAGCCACATCACTGAACCAGACCTTCTTAGTCTTTCTGTTGGGAAACCTGAGTAAAGGTATGACGGGATTTTTCTCATACTCTTTGAAGTTTATGCCATCCTCCGAAAAGGCAACACAATAACCCTTTTCTGTGTAGCCAAAGAGCTTATAAGGATAAGGGTCCTGAGGTTGGTAGACCACAGAAGGTATGTGATGGTTTGCTATTACATTGCTCAAGCATTCAAGAGAACGAGTTTTGTGATAAAAATCAAGAACCTTTCCCTCCACTTCTACAGTAGGATATATGTGGGGTGTTGACTCCTTCAGAGGTTTTACCAGAGGCTTTTCCCAATTTATACCGTCTTTAGACTCCGCAAGACACACAAAAAAACCTATACCGTCCACATAGCTTTGGTAATACATCCGGTAGCCATCTTGAAGTTTTATCACAGAACCGTAAAGGTATGTATGTATGCCTTCCCATGGATACTCGGGACACAGAATTTTCTCCTTCCTTATAAGCCTCAGTTTCACGGCTTTCTGAAAACTGGTTGTAGCACCTGACCTTCTAATAGTTGGTCTATCATACCATACTCATGGGCAAACTTTACAATATCCAGAACCTCATCGTATACCTGAAGCGTTTTTTCTATTTCTGCGTCTGTATGAGAATAGGAGATGTTGTGAGAACCGCTGAATAGCACACCCCTTTTGGCACACTCTTGCTGAAAGAGCGTCTTGAGCTTTAAGGCATTATCTCCTAAAAAGTCCACTACAAACCTAACCGGGTATCCTTTTACCACTACAAGCTCTTCTAATTCTTTATTTTCTATGAGTTTTGCTATGCCCTCCTTCAGCTTTGTACCTTTCTCCCAAAGGTAGGGTATTACCCCTTCTTCTTTCATAAAGTTTATAACCGCTATCGCGCTGGCTATACTTAAGGTCTCCCCGCCAAAAGTAAAGGAAAAAAAGACTTCCTCAAGAAGCTCCATCACATCGCGCCTCCCTACTATGGCAGATATGGGCATGCCGTTCCCCATGGCTTTTCCAAAACAGGCAATGTCTGGAACAACTCCGAAAAATTCCTGAGCGCCACCAATAGAGAAGCGAAATCCGGTGACCACTTCATCAAAAATCAGCAGAGCACCATTTCTGTGAGCGAGCTCTTTTACCTGTAGTAGGAAACCTTCTTGAGGTTCTTCTACTCCCACCGGTTCCATTATTACGCAGGCTATCTGGTTTTGATACTCATCAAAGAGCTTTCTTAAGCTATCTATGTTGTTGTACTCAAAGGTTAGGGTAAGGTTCTTTACTGCTTTGGGAACGCCCCTGCTACGCGTGGTGGTTCCTATGTACCAATCTTGCCATCCGTGGTATCCACAGCACGCTATCATATCTCTTCCTGTGTAAGCTCTTGCCAACCTCACCGCAACAGATGTGACATCCGAACCGTTTTTTCCAAACCTGACCATCTGGGCGCACGGTATTATCTGAGTAAGAGCCTCTGATAGTTCAAGCTCAAGTCTGTGTGGCAGAGTGTAGATGGTTCCCTTTTTGAGCTGTTTCTGAAGCACTTCAATTATGGGTTCAAAGGCGTAACCTAAAATACATGCACCCAAACCCATGCTGTAGTCTATGTACAGATTTCCGTCAAGGTCTTTAATGTAAGCACCTTTACCCTCTTCAACAAAAAGGGGACTTGCACCTACGGAAAACTGCAGGTAAGACTTGCTGAAGGTTTGTGAACAGTTGGGTATCAATCTCTTGGTCTTTTCAAAGTGTTTGAGGCTCTCCTCAAGCTTCAAAGGTTTGCCCTTGAGCTCTTTGATGAATTCTCTATCTTCGCACAGGGATTTATAGTATCCTTCGTTGGGAACAACTTGGGATCGTCTTTCTAACAGATGGGGTTTTTCCTTTATAAGCCTAACAACATCTTGATAGGTAAAATCCTCGGACATTAACTCCTTTAGTATCCTTTCTATAACTTCAAGGTCTTCGGGATAGTCCACACTTAGGTGTATGTGGGAAAGGTCTTCTTCGTGATACCTTAAAAAAACCTTCTTTGCCTTCTTTGACTTTTTTATATAGGCGCTAACATGTTCTCTTTCGGATGGAAGTTTAGCAAGCTTGTCCGCTATAAGGATCCAATCCCCCTTTATTATCTCTACATCAAAGCCATCTATTATACCTACTAAGGTTATGTAATCTGCATCCTCTTTAGTCATCTTTTCAAGAGAAAGTTCTATAAGCCTGTGGTCTATTAACGGACAATCTCCAGTTATCCTCACAACACGATCAAGATGAAACTTCTTCACAACTTCCGCATACCTGCTCAATACATCTGTAGGACTTCCTCTCAAAACCTTCCAGTCCAAGGACTTAGCGGTCTGTTCAATGATGTCATCCTCAGGAAGGGTCGAGGTAGCGAGGATTTTTTCATCTACCATAGCTCTTCCTGCACGAAGAAGCACCCATTCAAGCACTGTCTTTTCCAAGAGCTTTGATGTCATCTTCTTGGGAAAGCGTGTGGAGCCATTGCGTGCCTGAACTACAATACCAACTCTCATAGCACCTTATCTTGTAGAAGATAGAGACTCTGCTTTCTAAGAAGGCTCACACAGAAAAGGTTTCCAAGGTCTATGTTTTCAAAATCCTTAGTGTCATGGTTATAGCAGATGCTTGCCAATTCAAGATAAGAGCCAGAGCTTAAAAACATGTTCTTATAAGGTTGTTTGTAAGTGTATGCCTCATCTTGGATATGATGGTAAGGGTTTTTAACAAAAAAAGGTAGTTGAAAATCCCCTATAAGAAGATACCCACCCCTTTTGAGTGCTTTATCTATGTTGTCCACAACTTTAAATAAATTCTTCCTGTCTATCCAGCTCAGAACACCATTAACAATGACAAGATCAAACTCCTCGCCAAAACCCATCTCTTCTGCAGCGACCTGATGAAACTTTATGAAAGGAAACTTATCCATGCCATCTTTTACCGCCTTTTGTGAGGGCTCCACCGCTACGCATGTGCATCCGTACTTTTCATAAAGTTTAGCAAGCCTATAACCGTTGGATGCGCCCACCTCTAAGACTTTGCTGTCTTTGTTCAAGAGACCATAAAGACCAAGCAACCATACAATTACATCCTCTTTGGGTTTTAGAGCTTCTTTGTTTCTCTCAAACCACCTATCCGCTTCGTACTCTTTGAATATCTCAAACTGTCCCATGAAAGTTTATTTTATTATAAGGATCGTGCTTTTGTATGAGTTTTTGCTTCAAAAAGGGCTTGAGAAGAGAAAGGTCCAGGAGAGGTTTTTTCAGATAGTGCTTTCCGTTATAGATGAGGGAGGGATAAAAATAGTGCAAGCTCCAACGGGTACAGGTAAAACTTACGGTTATCTAATACCCATCATAGAAAGAGGGCAGAAAGCCATAATCTCAACGGGAACCAAACTGCTCCAAGAACAACTCAGAAGAGACATAGAAGTCCTAAGAGGCTATGTTGAGTATCTGCTGGGCAACCAAGTTAATTATCTTGTGATAAAGGGAAGGTCCAACTACCTTTGCTTGGACAGGTATTACGCCGAAAAACACCAAATACCTGAGGTCCATATGGCTATGGAAAGTGGATGGGACGGAGATTTTGAATTTATAAATGTGGATCAGGAGATAAAAGACAGGCTGTGTGTTGAAGATGACTACTGCACACCTCACTACAGAAACTTGTGCAGGTACAAAAACGAGTGTTATTACTGGGCAAGATTAAAGAAGTTAGAGAGGTCTGCAGATATCCTTGTTGTTAACCACGCTCTTTTGACTCTAAAGGACTTTGAAGACACACAGGAGAAAATTTTGGTAATAGACGAAGCTCACGAGCTTGACAGGTATATAACAAGTAGTTTAACAAGTGGTATATCTCTTTACACCTTGCGCGTAGAAATCATGGGTAAGATAAGGGAGTTTTTACCTTCAGCAGATGCTGATTTGGAGACATTTTTTATAGACAACTTTGAAAAGCTCTTTAAATATGACAAGGATCAGATTGCTCTTGAAGAGGTCAAACAGTACGCAGAGGATTTTCAAAAGCGCATATTAAACCCCCTTGAGTCCCTCTACTTTCGCATCAAGGAAGAGGTGCGCCACCGCATAGTGGGTTTTCTGGAAGATAGACTCTTTGTGAGTTTGAGTTTAAAAGACTACCTTCTAAAGACTAACCTAATAACCCAAGAAGAATCCATAAGTATAAAGTCTACCTACGATGAACCCAGCCAGGAGGAGCAGGATTTTCTGAGAAAGCTAAAATCCTACGAGCTTTTAACCAAAAAGATAATAAGATTAAGGGAATTCCTTAAGGTCATGAAAGAGGAAAACCAAGAGCTTGGATTTGTAGTAAGCAGAAGTTGGAGTAAAAAGCTGGGTACTTACAATTATAAGCTTGAGTGCTTTCCAATCTTCCCCGCAGGTTTTGTAGACCTTGATGGATATAAGGGGGTTATCATCACATCCGCTACTGTGGACCCAGAGGACCTCAAGAAAACCCTTGGTATAATAGGTGAGTACTACGAGCTGGAGCACACTCTTCCCTATCACCAAGTAGATTTTCTCGTCTATAAGGTGGACCCAAAAGATGAAAATTGGAAAGATTGTCTTTTTAGGGCTTACAAATACCTGAGAACTCTCTACGATAAGGTTCTTATACTTCTTACCAACAAAGATCACAAGAATTTTTTTGAAAGGGAAGAAGGATTGGCCTTTCAGGGAGAAGACAATCTTTCTAAGTTGGTACAGGACCTAAGATCAGGCAAAATAAAAGCTTTGGTAGGACTTGATAGTCTGTGGTTTGGTGTGGATGTAAAAGGTGAGAAGGGCATTCTCATGTCAAAACTTCCCTTTGAAAGTCCAGAGGATCCCATAACCTTCCACAGGATAAGGTTTTTGAGGTCCATAGGTGAAAACCCCTTTGAGTATCAAAAAAGAAAGGCTCTCATAAAGTTTAGGCAAGGTATAGGCAGGTTGATGAGGAGTAAGGAAGACAGAGGTACTATAGTACTCTGCGATAGGAGAATATTTAAGTTCAAAGAGTTTCTTGCGGCTGTAAAAGAACTTGGCATACAAGTCAAAACAGTAAAATAAAATACATGTATGTCATAGAGCTAAAAGATGTGTCAAAAATTTACAGAGTTTACAAGAAACCATCGGACAGACTGAAAGAGATCCTCTTCCGAAGGCGCTTCAGCCACGAGAAAATAGCTTTAAAGAACATAAACCTAAAGGTGAGAAAGGGTGAGGCTCTTGGTGTTTTGGGAGAAAACGGTGCCGGTAAAAGCACGCTACTCTCCATAATATCTGGTGTGCAAGAACCCAGTTTTGGAGAAGTAAAAGTATCAGGAAGAGTGTCTGCTATATTGGAGCTGGGTGCGGGTTTCCATCCGGAGTTTACTGGTATAGAAAACGCTTACATGTACGCTTCTTTGAACGGCCTTTCCAAAAAGGATATAGACAAAAAGCTTGACTTTATAAGGGATTTTTCCGAGCTTGAAGACCACATTTATCAACCTATAAAGACCTACTCCACTGGTATGGTGGTTAGACTTGCCTTTTCCGTTATGATAGCCTTAGAGCCTGACATTTTTATCATAGATGAGGCTCTATCTGTTGGTGACATACACTTTCAGAAAAAATCCTTTGACAAGATAAGGGAGTTCAAAGAAAGAGGCGGTACGCTGATTTTTACCACACATTCCACATATCAAATAACTAACATTTGTGATAGAGCTATATGGCTAAAGGATGGAAGGATACAGATGGAGGGAGATCCTTTTTATGTGGTCAAGGAGTACGAAGACTATATGAGGGAAAAGGACAAAGAAGATACAAATATACAGATACAGAGGGCTAACATAACTCACGCTTACATAGAAGACTTCAGGCTATCCCATCAGGAGATAAGACCCGGAGATACCCTCAAAGCTCTGGTAAGGATAAGGTCAAAGAAAAGAGAAAAGGTGGTTCTGGCTATAATCTTCAGGAGGAATGATAACATAATGCTTGGGGTTTACTCTACAAAGCACGAAGGTATAGAGGTAGTGGTTAATGAGAGCTTAGATGTGGTGTTTTCTTTTGAGGACTTTCCTTTGCTTTACGGTAGGTATTTTGCAGATGCTTATCTTTTGGACGAAAGCGCCAGCGTAATTTACGATGTGAAGAGCTTACCCTTTGATATACCAAAAGGGTCTGTTTTAGAGCTGGGTATATTCAGGATAAAGGGAAGCTTAGAGGTGAACTACTCCACCTTGTAGAAGATGGAAACTTTTTGCAGGTTTGAGTTAAAGCACATCGTAGAAACCTCTCTTAAGAAGCTTGTAAATAAGCGTACCTAAAACCAAGAACCCGAAAGATATCATCAAGGAAATGAGAAACAGTTTTGGGTCCATATAACCTTTTAGTAGAGCCATTTGGACATTCCTAAGCATGTAAAAAAGTGGGTTGAAAAGGAGGAAGGGTTTGAAAGGCTCAGGTACATAAGAAACGGGGTATATGATGGGTAGGGAGTAAAAGACAAAACTTAAAAAGGTTGAAACTATTTGAGAAACATCTCTTACATACACACACAGACTTCCCAGAAGAAGAGTTAAGCCAGCAACAAAGCAAAACTCTATAATAAGCACTGGAATTAGCGGTATTAGGTGCGTCAGGCTCCATGGGAAGTCCTTGAGTAAAAGAGCGTATCCCAAAGAAACAAAGGTGTATATAAAACCCGTTGTGGTAGAAGCAAGCACAAAAAGATACGGTGGTACCGTAGTTTTTTTTAGCAGATAGGCGTTGTCTGTTATAGAGTTCATGCCCCTGATCAGAGACTGACTAAAACCGTTCCAAAAGGCAAGCCCCGTAAGAAGGTAAACCGTATAGCTTGCACCTTCCGTAGCATCAATGGGAAACCTTGCTCTCACTATGTATTGAAATATGAGGTAAAAAACCCCTGTCATGAGAAGAGGGTTCAAAAACATCCATAAAGTGCCAAATATGGACCCTGCAAAGGACATTCTTATATCTCTTTTCACAAGCTGGTACAAAAGGTAAAGGTTATACATTCCAGATTACAGAGGTGAACTGCTCCACAGGTTTTTTATAGCCACAGCAATGGCATAACTTGGAAGATGGAAAGAACCCATCTACTTGAATAAAAGTTCTCCCATACCACTCTGCTTTACCCCTTTTTCTTTTGAACTTAGGCAATCCAAGATGTTTTGGGTTTTTTAAGTGGTTTCTGAAAGCTTTTTCAAGTTGCAACTGCACATTGGCAAGGGCAAGGCTATCCACTTCTTTTTTATACTTGGCGGGCGTAATCTTAGGCTTTTTGATTGTTTTTGGCTCTTGCATATTTAGTTGTTATTCTATCCCGAAACTGAATGTCTGTCAATCTCTTTGC